>CAMOOZ010000149.1 GCA_946621895.1 uncultured Lachnospiraceae bacterium
AGATAAGAATCATATATGAAACATACGCATCACAAAACAGATATGCGTTAGAGACTTTTCCCCCGGGGGTACCGGAAATAATAATTTTTTTTTTCAAAGCTCTTGAATCATATAGGCAGTTATGCTACCATTACATAAACTAAAAAGGCATAAAAGTACCCATACAGTTAATATTTTGAATTCCGAACAACTAAAAAACGAAAACCCTCCGAAGAAACGGAGACGCTGGCTGAAGATCCTTCTTGTGATCCTCTGTGTCCCATCCCTGCTGCTTCTGGCAGGAGTGGGCGTGCTGGCCTGGATGTACCAGTCCGGAGGCAGGTCTCTTCGGGAAAGAGGAGGGCCAGCCCCCAAAGTGCCCGTACTTCACGCGGAGCCCATACCGGGCTTTGCCGAAGGAAAAGAGGGGGCGGAGGTCTCCGCCAAAGAGGAATCCGTCCCGGAGGAGCTGCTGGAATATCGGGAAGAGGCGATAAACATCCTGCTGCTCGGGGTGGATAAACGCGGAAAGCTTTCCGCTGAGCCTGATTTTTCCGATCATCTGGCCGGCCAGGCGGACGCGGTCTTTGTGATCAGCCTGGACACTGCCTCAAAGGAAGCCTCCGTGATCGCTGTTCCCAGGAACAGCATGGTGAATCTGGAGATCTTCGGGACGGACGGAACACCTCAGGAGGAATATTTTAACGCGTTATGCCTTCAGTACGGCTTTGCCGGCGGAGGCAGCTTCGGTATGCTGAAGACAAAGGAAAGGGTCTCCGAGATCCTGTACGGAATACCGATCCACGCCTCCTGCGCACTGGGAATGGATGCCATCGGAAAGGCCGCGGATATTGTGGGCGGTGTGGAGGTGGAGCTCTCAGAGACGGATATCCGCGAACTGGGCTGGAAAAACAGCCCGGGAGACCATGTGACGATCGACTCCCGGAACGCCTATGCCTATCTCCACGACCGTATCGTGGAGGAGGACGGAAGCCCCACGATCCGCCTGACCAGACAGAAAAACTTCCTGAAGCTGCTTCTGGATAAGCTGATGGAAAAACCGGAAAACCTGCCGGGTCTTGCGCTGACCCTGTATCAGGAGCTGTCTCCCTATCTGGTCACGGACCTGAACGCGGATGAAACCGTTTATCTTGCGGGAGAGCTTGCCCAGTGCAGATTTGCAGACTCGGCCTTTTATCAGCTGGAGGGCAGGAATCTGGTGGAGTCCAATGAGGAGGGCAAAAGCTTCGATAATTTCTATCTGGATCCGGAATCCGTCCGGCAGACGGTGATGCGGGTATTTTATCGAAGGGCAGAGGAACAGACCGGATAACTTAGGAAATGCTGATTAAACATATCAGGTTCATAGATGAAAAGTGTTTCTTGGCAACCAGGCAGGAGGAAAAAACAATGCGGAAAAGAATCTTCACAATCCTTATGGCGGCAATGCTTGCGATGGCGCTGCCCTTAACCGCGATGGCCGCTTCAAGCCAGAGCGGCGGCGGCGGAGGGAGCAGCGGAAGCTCTCATCATCATTCAGGCGGCGGAGGCGGCGGGACTAACGGCACCGGCTATACCGGCGGCGGTTCTTCATCTTCCTCGGCAGCTGCCTCCGGAAGCGTTATCGGCGAGACGGGAAGCGCCTCCTCCTCGGTTACCACTGCGGCTCCCGGTCAGCTGATCAATGAGGGAGCGGTCAGTGTGTCTGTGGTGAACGCGGATGGGACGAAGGCGAATGTGACCGCCAGATCCCTTTCCAATTCCATGATCTCCGCCATCAGCTATCTCTTCGCCAGTGCGGGATCAGATGAACAGATCTTTGCCGCAGCGATGGAGGCGCTGGCCACGGAATCCCCCCTTAAGGTGCTGCTGACAGAGAACCTCAGGCTCCTTGCCCAGGCAAAGGGCACCGCTGTGCGCGGACATGATATCGGGATGCTGAAGCCCGTGACCAACAGGAAGGATCAGTTCGGCTATACCATCGCGAACCTTGGCCTCTATCGCGGAAACGCTGCCGGAAAGGTATTTCTCCTGACCTCGATCAACACGGACGGGACCATCGAGAAGGTTCCCGGAGTGCTGACCACCAGGAAAGCCGCAAACGGCAAGGAAGAGGTCATTCTGGTGGGAGCCTTTATCGGCACCCCCAAAGCGGTAATGGTCACGGAAATCTATTAACCCGTATATTCGATGAATCCACTCTGTTTCATTTGGCATAACCCACGCATTGAAAAGGCTGCGGCGGCGGTGCTTGTCGCAGCTTTTCTCATGCAGCTGCCCTGTGAACGCCTCCTGGCGGACCGAAGGGGGAGCGTGGCGGTGCAGTCCGCCAGGCTGTATGTGGAAATGGACAGCGGCGGAAGAGTGGCCGCGAATCTCCTCGAGGGCACCCAGGTGTCCGTGATCTCAGAGCTTTTGGAGCAGGGCGGGGAGAGCTGGTACCGGGTAGAGACAGAGGCCGGCTTAAGCGGATATCTTCCCGCCGCGGCGGTGAGCTTTCCGGAGGAGACGCCTTCAGAGGCCAACCCTCAGGCTGACCCTCAGGATGAATCTGAGGCGCAGACAGATGAGATGCACGAGCCGGAGACCGGAGAAGAAGCGGACGGGGCAGCGCCCGAGGCGGCCGCGCCGGAGGGCGGAGAGGCTGAGATAGATGCGCCGGAGGCCGGAGAGGATGAGGGAGCGGAGGGGGGGCCGTTGGAATATTTCGGGCGGTGTAGGGATACGCACCGCGGAGA
>CAMOOZ010000150.1 GCA_946621895.1 uncultured Lachnospiraceae bacterium
GTATCCTGTCCGCGTCCATCACGCTCGTGATCCGCTGGGCGATGATCAGCTTTGTCACATCCTTCATCTCTGCGGAGAAGGCCTGCCTGATCTCCTTTTCCGTGCCCGTGTCCACGGCGGAGGTGGAATCGTCCAGGATCAGGATCTTCGGTGATTTCAGCAATGCCCTGGCAATACAGAGCCGCTGCCGCTGGCCCCCGGAGAAATTGGCTCCTCCCTGCTCCACGCGGGAATCATAGCGGGCCGGCAGCTTATCGATGAATTCATCCGCCCTGGCAATGGCGCAGACCCTTCTGCAATCCTCCAGAGAGGCGTTTTCGTTTCCCCATCTTAAGTTTTCCAGGATCGTCCCGGAAAACAGCACATTTTTCTGCAGCACCATGGCTACATTATCCCTGAGCGTCTTCAGGGAGTAGCTTTTCACATCCCTTCCGCCCACCAGGACGCATCCCTGATCCACATCATAGAGCCTGCTGATCAGCGACACAAAGGTGCTCTTCGCAGAGCCCGCCCCGCCGATAATGCCGATGACCTCGCCCGGGTTAATCTCCAGGCTGATATCGGAAAGCACCGGCTGCTCGCTCTCCTTATGATAGCGGAAGCTGACCTGTCTAAAGGCGATGGAACCGTCCTCCACCTGATAAACCGGCTCCGGCGGGTCGGTCAGCGTCGGCTCTTCATCAAGCACCTGCGCGATCCTTTCCGCGCTGGCAGAGCTCATCGTCAGCATGACAAAGATCATGGAAAGGACCATCAGGCTGATCAGGATATTCATGCAGTAGGTCAGAAGGCTCATCAGCTCACCGGTGGTCAGCGCATCCTGCAGGATCATTTTGGCACCCAGCCAGGAGATCAGCAGGATACAGGCATAGATCGTAAACTGCATGATCGGCAGGTTCAGCACCACCATATTTTCCGCCCGGACAAAGAGCCTGTAGATTTTTTCCGCTGCCGCATCAAAGCGTCTGCTTTCATGCTCCTCCCTGACATAGGCCTTGACCACGCGGATCCCCGTGATGTTTTCCTGCACGGAGGCATTCAGGTCATCATAGCGGTGGAACACCTCCTTAAACCCGGGAAGGGCTTTTCTCATGATCAGGAAGATGCAGATCCCCAGAAAGATCACGGCCCCCAGATAAACCAGCGAGATCCTCACATTGATCGAAAAGGCCATGCACATGGCCAAAATCAGGGAAAAGGGCGCCCTGACGCACATCCGGAGGATCATCTGATAGGCATTCTGGATATTGGAAACATCGGTCGTCAGCCTGGTGATCAGGCCGGCTGAGGAGAAATGATCGATATTGGCAAAGGAGAAATCCTGAATGCGGGAAAACATGCCGTAACGGAGGTTTTTCGCGAAGCCGGCGGAGGCTTTTGCGGCAAAATGACCGGACAGCACGCCGAACATCAGCCCGAGCACCGAGCAGAGGAGCATCATTCCCCCGACCCGCAGGATCACGCCCATGTCTCCCGTTTCTATCCCGCCATCCACGATGGAGGCCATCAGCAGCGGCACCACCATCTCCATTGCCACTTCACCCAGCATGCAGACCGGGGAAAGAATGGAGGGCAGCCTGTATTCTCCGATATAGGCGGCGAGTGTCCTGAGCATATCCACCTCCTGCGCCGGAAAAGGATCGCTCGGCATAGCGCGAGGTTCGACTGTGCTTACATTAAGCTTTGTTATCTAATAAGTTCTCTTAATGCCTGTCTGAATTCTTCCATGCGGATCGGCTTGGAAATGTGCCTGTTCAGTCCCGCTTCATGGGATGCGTCCCTGTCCTCATCGAAGGCATTGGCCGTCATGGCGATCATGGGGATCTTCGCCGCATCCCCCCTGTCCATGCCGCGGATCAGCCTGGTGGCCTCCAGGCCGTCCATCACGGGCATCCGGATATCCATCAGAATGGCGCTGTACTCACCCTCTGCGGAGGCAAGGAAACGGGCGGCCCCGTCTTTTCCGTTCTTCTCCCAGTCGATCTCCATGCCCAGCTTTTTTACCTGGGCCATGATGATCCGCGCATTCACCTCATTATCCTCACAGAGCAGGAGCTTCTTCCCGGTATAATCCGCCTCCGGCAGCGGCACGGTCTCTTCGGGCTTCAGCATTCCGCCGGGGAGCCCGCCCAAAGGCCTTACCCTGCAGGTAAACTCCACAAAAAAGGCAGAACCCTTGTTCAGCTCGCTCTCCACCCAGATCTTTCCGCCGAACATATCCACGATCTTTTTCGCGATGGCAAGGCCGAGACCGGTTCCCTGAATGCCCTCCGTCTCCTTTCTTTCCTCTCTGGAAAAGGAGTCAAACAGATGTTCACAGAATTTTTTGCTCATCCCGATGCCCGTGTCCCGTACCTCGGCATGGAGATTGAGAATGCCGTTCACCGGCCGCTCGGAGGTGAAGAGCAGCTCCACGCTCCCGCCCACGGGCGTATATTTCACCGCATTGGACAAAAGGTTGAAGAAAAGCTGATTGAACCGGAGCTTATCCGTAAAGATCTCGGATCTTTTGGGCAGCACCACCTTGAAATCGATCTGTCGGGAATCACACAGTGGGTTGATCACGGCCTGCAGATAGCGGTCGAATTCCTCCACCGAGCACCATTCCGGATGCAGCTCCATCCGGCCTGCCTCGATCTTGGACATGTCCAGGATATCGTTGATCAGCCCCAGCAGGAAATCCGCCGAGGTCTGGATCACCCTGTTGTATTCCCTGACCTGCTCGGAGAGATCCTTTTCCTCTGCGATCAGATTGCTCATGCCGATGATCCCGTTCATCGGCGTCCGGATATCATGGCTCATGCGGGAAAGGAAATCGGTCTTCGCCTGGTTCGCGTCTTTGGCCTCGCTCAACGCCTCCCTGATCCTGGCATTATTGGCCATCTCCATCAGATAGTTTTCCGTATTATCCCTGGCCGCAAGGAAAATGATCTTATCCTTGGGATCATAGTAGGAATAGGTGAAGCGTTTCCGGATATAAGTCCCGTCCCCAAGCCGAAGGGGGACCAGGATCCGGTAGGTCTCCACCGTCTTTAACTGCTCGATCACCATATCGTCCGCAAGCTTCGCCCAGACCTCATCCCCGGAGAGCTCCGCTCCCCGCGGATCCAGATAGGTAATGTTCTCAGGGCCTCCCATCACGCCCTCAAAGGCCTTCCGGAAACCGACAGAAAATTTCCCGGGTTCATAGATCTCCGTGTAGGTCATCCCGTGATCCATGCGGAAATAGAAATCGGAATTCGCGTAATAGAGGATCAGCGAATCATAATCCTTTGAAGCCACCTCCGTGACCATATCCTGCACCAGATGCTCCTGGTTGATATCGTTGATAAATAAAACAGCCTCCACATCGCCGGTGGCAGGATTTTCCAGCATGTCGATGGACAGCCGCACCCAGGCCACCAGGCCCTTTTCGATCTCCAGGCGGAATTCCTCAGTGATCAGCGTGTTGCCCTTTTTAAATGCCGAAAGCAGGCCATCACCCAGCAGAAGCTGAGTAAGATACTCGGCGTCCTCCTCCCGCACCTTTCCCTCCAGCAGCATGATGAGCTGGGAGAGGGAATTCACCTTTTCCCATACCGGGCTCATCCCGAAGCGTTCCCCGGCAAAGGAATCCGGATGCTGCGTCAGATTCATCCGGTAAAGGGCGATGGTCCCGGCATCCGTATACATGGATTCCTCCAGATGCTTCTGGAAGGA
>CAMOOZ010000151.1 GCA_946621895.1 uncultured Lachnospiraceae bacterium
GCCGGCCCTTGGGGGGCCGCCGCCACGATGTTCACGGTGGGTTACGGGGACATTTATCCCATCACACCCATGGGGCAGGCCTTCAGCATCGCGATCACCTTTCTGGGCGTCGGCATGGTGGCAATCCCCACCGGTATCATTTCTGCAGGCTTTGTGGAGCAGTATTCCCGGATCAAGCGCCTGGGGGAAAAGCAGGAGGAGGAGGATATCCATTTCCTGAAGTGCCTGCTGCAGGAAAACGATCCCTGGACGGGAAAGCGGCTCTCCGCCATTTCGCTGCCTGAGGGACTGTTTTTTGCGGCGGTTTTTCGGGATAAACAGCTGCTCACGCCGGATGCTGATCCGGAAATAAAGGCAAAGGACCTGCTGGTCATCGGCGCGAGGCATGTGGAGAAGGAGCTGCCGGTGCACCTGCGGCGGCTCAGGCTTCGGGAGAAGAGCGACTGGATCGGGTTAACCATAGGGGAGCTGGATATCTCCAGACAGGCCGCCATTGTGATGGTGGAGCGGGAAGGACAGGGCATAAGGCCCGAGGAGGAGCTGGTGCTTAAGGAGGGGGATGAGGTGCTCTTATTCAGCAGGCATCCCTTTAAGGATTCGGAGACGGAATTGGTATAGAGGCTGCGTGTTTATAGCCTCGCACAAAATGCTCTGCATGGGAGGAGAGTTTAAAAGAAATGGAACGAATCGCACTGATCAATCGAAGGACAAAGGAAACAGACATCTCCCTGGAGCTTACGCTGGATGGTCAGGGAGAGGCGAATGTGGAGACGGACATCGGCTTTTTTGACCATATGCTGACCTCCTTTGCCCGCCATGGCTTTTTCGATCTTGTCCTGAAAGCCAAGGGCGATCTGGAGGTGGACTGCCACCATACGATCGAAGATGTGGGGATCTGCCTTGGGGAGGCCATTAAGCAGGCCCTCGGGGATAAGGCCGGGATCAGGCGCTTCGGGGACAGCACTTTGCCGATGGACGATGCGCTGGTGATGGTGGCGCTTGATTTAAGCGGCAGGCCCTATCTGGATTTTCAGTGTAAATTCCGCACCGAACGGGTGGGAGAGATGGACACGGAAATGTGTGAAGAATTTTTCCGCGCCGTTTCCTATGCCGCCGGCATGAACCTGCATATGCGAAGGCTCGGGGGAAAGAATTCCCATCATATCATCGAAGCCTTCTTTAAGGCCTTCGGCAAGGCGCTGGATCAGGCCGTGGGCATCGATCCGCGGATCAAAGCAGTCTTAAGCACAAAGGGAAGCCTGGATGAGTAGCAAGTGAAGGATTAACGGATCACATGAGCGGCGCGAAAAACCGCAGCACCAGCTGTCCCAGCCTCAGGGAACGGGATCTTCCCGTCCGGTAGTCCTCCGTGACCTCTCTGGAGACGGAAAACATCTCCTCCAGATCCTGCCTGATGGATGCGGCAAATTCCTCATCCCGCACGAGGCAGCCGTTTTCGAAATGATGGTAGAGTGAGCGGAAGTCCATGTTGATCGTGCCGCAGGTGGCGGTGTGATCATCGGAGACGCACAGCTTGCTGTGGGAAAAGCCGGGGGTGTACTCATAGATCCGGACGCCATTGCGCACAAGGCCGGCGTAGTAGGAGCGGGTCACCTGGAACACGGTCTTCTTATCCGGTATCGCCGGGGTCACGATCCGCACATCCACCCCGCGCTTGGCGGCCATTCCCAGGGCATAATTCATTTCATCCGTGATGATCAGATAGGGCGTCACGAAATAGATATAGTCCCGGGCCATTTCCGCCAGGCTGATATAGACATTTTCGCCGATATGCTCATTGTCCAGCGGAGAATCCGCATAGGGCTGCACAAAAGCGCCCTTTGCAGGAAGCGCAGGCGTATATGCAGGGAGAAATGCGGAATAATCCCTGTCCCTGTCCTCATCCTTATTCTGCGCTGCGTTCCACATTTCCAGGAAGGTAGCGGTCATGCTCCGGACCGCCTCCCCGGTGAGCCGCATGCCGCAGTCCTTCCAGTGGCCCCGGAGATTTGCCAGATCAAAGTATTTATCCGCCAGATTATAGCCTCCGGTAAAGCCCGTTTTCCCGTCGATGATCGTCAGCTTTCTGTGATCCCTGTTATTCAGGAAAAGCCGCAGCCAGGGCCTGATCGTGTTGAAGACCTTGACCTTGATGCCCTTTTCCTCAAGCATTTTCGCAAAATCCTTTTTAACGAAATAGACGCTTCCCACATCATCATAAAACACCCGGACATCCAGTCCCTCCTGCACCTTTTTCTCGAGGATCTCCTGGATCGGCTTCCAGATCTGTTTGTTTTCGATGGCGTGATACTCCAGAAAGATAAATTTTTCCGCCTTTTCCAGCGCCTCCAGCTGGGCCTTGAGCGCAGGCCCGGTTTCCGGGAAAAAGGTCAGCTCTGTGTTTCGGTAAACAGGATAGCCGGCATAATTCATGATATACCGGGAAAGATTGGAAAGCAGGGGATCCTGCTTTTCCAGTTCAAGACGGACGGATTCCTCCTGATGCAGAAGCGGAAGCAGCGCTGCATCCACCTTTTCAAAGCGGCCGCGCATCTTTTTCGTCGTCCCGTTTAAGCCGGCCATCAGATAGAGCACGACGCCGAACACCGGAAAGCCCATGATCAGGATGATCCACGGAATCTTCATCGCCGCCGTGCGGTATTGGGAAAAGATGCCCAGCGTCAGAAAAAGGGCAAGGATGCGGATGATGATATCGATCAGCGTGGGATAGCCGGCGTAGAGATAGGTCACCTGCACCACGAAGAGCACCTCGATGATCACGGCCACGCAGGCAAAGACAAATCTGCTGAACAGTTTTTTTACATTGCTCTTTCGTTCAATGGTCGTGTTGGCGCTCATCTGAATGCTGAAATATCTGATCTGCTGATCATCGGGAAACAATACTCTATTATAAACGAAGCGGCGCCCCGATTCAACCTGCGCCGGGACAAACGGGCGCATCACGATATGAGCGCCGGGGATCATCCCCTTCGATCTGTCATTTGAAAAGCGTCATTTCCTGTGATATAGTGGGACGACAGCATACATTCATCTGAATGATATCCGGGAGGGAATCATGAAATCACTGGTTCAGGCGATCTATTTAAAAAACGGCAGGGCCTGCAGCTCTCCGGCCTTCGATGCACCCGTGCTGGAGGCCTCTCCGAGACAGCTCTCCGCGCATTACCGGGACAGGGATGTGGACGGGCTGCTGGTCTTTGACCTGTCCGATGACGATAAGGAGCATGAAAAGAATCTGGAGGCGCTGCGATCGATCTGCGATGTGGCGGAAATGCCTGTGATCGGCGCGGGAAATGTGAGGCGCCTGGAGGATGTGAAGAAGATCCTCTATGCCGGGGCGGATAAGGCCGTGCTGAATTTCAAAAAGGAATCGGGCCCGGCCATTCTGGCGGAGGTCTCGAAGCGGTTCGGCGCAAAACGGATCCTCCTTTCCTTTGACGAGATCGATGAGATCAGCGAGGAGCCCCTGCCGGATCCTTCTCTTGCCGGCGGAATCGTCATGTTCACAAAGGATCCGCTGACTGCGCTGGCAACCTACAGGAAATACGCGATCCTGCATCCCGGCATTTCCATGCTGCCGCTGACCGTCTATGGAGAACACTTAGGGGGAAATGATGCCTTAAGCCTGCTGGAGGAGCGCCCCATCGACTGCATTGCGTCTCCGAAGATCTCCGAGCTGGAGCTGACCAGGGTGAAGGACCTGCTCTATGAGAAGGGCTTAAGGGAGGATTGCCTGAAGGCGCAGATCCCCTGGGAGGAGTTAAAGCCCAATGCGGCCGGGCTGATCCCCGTGATCGTACAGGATGAGAAAACGGATCAAGTGCTGATGATGGCCTGGCAGAATGAGGAAGCCTATCAGGACACCTTAAAAACCGGCAGGATGCACTATTATTCCAGAAGCCGCGGAAAGCTCTGGCTGAAGGGCGAGGAGAGCGGACATTTCCAGTTTGTGAAGGCGCTTTATGCGGACTGTGATCAGGACACGCTGCTGGCTGTCGTTTCCCAGGTGGGAGCAGCCTGTCATACGGGGAATAAAAGCTGCTTTTTCCAGGAGATCGCGTCCCTTTCGGGGGAGAGAAAATCCCCAACCCATGTGCTGAACAGGGTCTATGGGATCATCCGGGACAGAAAGGAGCATCCCAGGGAGGGCTCCTATACGAATTATCTATTTGACAAGGGGCTGGATAAGATCCTGAAAAAGGTGGGTGAGGAATCCGCCGAGGTGATCATCGCGGCGAAAAATGAGGGAGAAAACGAGGTCAAGTATGAGATCGCGGATCTTCTCTATCATCTGATGGTGCTGATGGCGGACAAAGATTTAAGCTGGGAGGATATCTGCGACGAGCTGGCAAGAAGATAAAAATAAGGAGCTGATAAAGAAGGAGGCGGCCTTTCGGGAGGATGCTTTTCGTAATGAGAAGCCGGCGCTTCCCGAGGAGGTGCTTCTGCGGGTGGAGAAGCCCGCCCGGTATATCGGCGGGGAATACGGTTCGGTAAAAAAAGACAGGGAAACGGCAGAACTGGGCTTCGTCTTCTGTTTTCCGGATGTCTATGAGATCGGCATGTCCCATCTGGGCCTTCAGATCCTTTACAGCCTCTTAAACCGTTATCCCGATGTCCGGTGCGAACGTGTTTTTTCCCCATGGCCGGATCTTCACCGGATCATGAAGGAGGAGCATATCCCGCTTTTTACGCTGGAATCCCAGGAGCCTGTCAGGAGCTTTGATTTTCTGGGGATCACGCTCCAGTATGAGCTTTGCTATACGAATGTGCTGCAGATCCTGGATCTGGCCGGGATCCCTTTTGCGGCGTCGGAAAGGACCTGGGAGGATCCGTTGGTGATCGGCGGAGGTCCATGCGCCTGCAACCCGGAACCCCTGGCTGAATTTTTTGACCTTTTCTATATCGGGGAGGGGGAGACCCGCTACCGGGAGCTGTTTGATCTGTATAAGGAAGCACGGAAAAACGGGCTTTCCCGGGAAAGCTTTCTGCTTCAGGCAGCGAAGGTGCCGGGGATCTATGTGCCCTCGCTGTATGCGGCGCAGTATTATCCGGACGGCAGGCTGAAGGCCTTTTCGCCGCTCTGCGAAGGCGTTCCTGCGCGGATAAAAAAGGAGCTGGTCCGGGATTTCGATCAGGCGCCTTATCCGGAAAGGCCCATCGTCCCTTTTTTGCAGGTCACGCAGGACAGGGTGGTGCTGGAGATCCAGCGGGGCTGTATCAGGGGGTGCCGTTTCTGCCAGGCGGGACAGATCTATAAGCCGTTGCGGGAAAAATCACCGCAGACACTGAAGAAGCAGGCAGAAGAGCTCCTGTCCTTTTCCGGCCAGGAGGAGATCTCCCTAAGCTCCTTAAGCTCCAGCGATTATTCCGCGCTGGGAGAGCTTACGGACTACCTCCTTCAGGAATGCGCGAAAAGAAAGGTGAATATTTCGCTGCCTTCCCTCAGGATCGACGCGTTTTCCCTCGATGTGATGGAAAAGATCCAGGATGTGAAAAAATCCAGCCTGACCTTTGCGCCGGAAGCCGGCTCGCAGCGGCTTCGGGATGTGATCAATAAGAATCTGACCGAAGAGGAGATCCTGCGGGGAGCCGGAGCCGCCTTCCGGGGCGGGTGGACAAAGATCAAGCTCTATTTCATGCTGGGCCTGCCCACCGAAACAGATGAAGACATTCAGGGGATCGCGGCGCTTTGCAATGAGATCGCCGCGCTGTTTTTTGATACGGTGCCGAAGGAACAGCGGAGAAACGGCAGAGTCCAGATCACGGCCAGCACCTCCTTTTTCATTCCCAAGCCCTTTACGGCTTTTCAGTGGGCGCCGATGAACACAAGCGGGGAATTTCAGGAAAAGGCGGCGAAGACAAAGGCGGCGATCCGAAGCGTGCTGAATCAGAAGAGCATTAAGTATAACTGGCATGAGGCCGAGGCCAGCGTGATCGAGGGCGTTCTCGCCAGAGGGGACAGGCGGCTTGGCGCCGTGCTTAAGGATGTCTATGCCCACGGCGGCTTTTTCGATTCCTGGAGCGAGCAGTTCAACGGGGAGCGCTGGGCTAAGGCCTTTGCGGCACAGCATATCGATCCGGCCTTTTATACCTCCAGAAGGCGGGATAAGGACGAGCTTTTTCCCTGGGATCATATCGATTGCGGAGTGCATAAGAGCTGGCTGTATCGGGAATGGGAGAGGGCCCTGGCCGGAAAGACCACGCCAAACTGCAGGCAGAGCTGCGCCGGCTGCGGCGCGGCGGCCTTCGGGTGCGGCATCTGCCCGGGAAGCCAGGTGTAGACTTTTGCATACGAGGCCTGAGACGGCGCGCTTCGCTTCGGAATAGAGGTAGGAATGAAATACCGTGTAAAATTTGCCAAACAGGGAATGGTCCGCTTTCTGGGACATCTGGATGTGATGCGCTATTTCCAGAAGGCGCTTCGCAGGATCGATGCGCCGGTGGCCTATTCCGAGGGCTTTTCCCCGCATCAGATCCTTTCCTTCGCGAGCCCCCTTGGGGTGGGCGTGGAGACGATCGGGGATTATTTTGATCTGGAAATGACAGCGAAGATCGATGCCATGCTTTTCCGGGACAGGCTGAATGCCGTGATGGCGGAGGGCTTTCGGGTGCTGGGCATTTCTGCGCTCAGGGACACGCCGGGCCACAAACTGAGCGCGATGTCTCAGGTAAAAGCCGCGGAATACCGTGTGTCCCCGAAGAGTGACCGACTGGGTTTGATCCGCCCAAGTGAAATGACTGACCTGGTCAGTCTGTATCATTCACTGCCCGCCATACCGATCGTGAAGCAGACCGCGAAGTCTGAGGTAAGCTTTGATCTGAAGCAGTCGGTCTATCGGCTGGCTGTGGATGAAGCCGAAGGCGGAGAAGCCGCGCTGAAAATGCTCCTTCGCTCTTCCAGCATGGGCACGGGCAATCTGAAGCCGATGGAGCTCGTCGGGGAGCTGTATGCGAGAAAAGGGGAAGCCGCGCCTGAACGGCTGCGGATCCTGCGGCTGGAAACCTACGGAGAAAAGGAGGGTGAACTGGTGCCTCTGGGAGAGCTGGATTGAGCCGCCCGGAGCTTTCCGGGTTTCTTCCCCTGGAGCCTTCGGGCTATCTGAAGCGTTATGGCCTGACCTACCGGACGGACGGGGAGGAGAAACGCTACGAGATCGTAAGCCGCCATGCCTATTCTGCCGCGGAGGAGCTGGGGCAGGCCGTGGACGGCGTCTGCATGGTGGTCCTGCAGAAAAACAGGCTTCTGCTTTTAAAGGAGTTTCGGCTGGGGATAAACCGGGCGATCTATAATCTCTGTGCCGGCATGATCCGGCCGGGAGAAACGATGGAGGACTGCTGCAGACGCGAGCTGATGGAGGAAACCGGCCTTTCCCTCGTGCGGCTGATCCGGCTTTTTCCGCCGTCCTTTTCCGCTGTGGCGATCTCTGATGTGCGGATGCAGGTCGCGCTGGTGGAGGCAAAGGGAAAGCCGGGGGCTTCCGATTCCGCCTGGGAGTCCATTGAATCCCGTTTTTTTACGAAGAAACAGGTGGAAAAGCTGCTTTTGAAGGAGGAATTCAGCTCCTGGGCGCAGTTTACGGCTTTCTGTTTTACGCGCGGAGGCTTTGACGGGCTTTAGGAAAAAACCGTCATCTGGCTTTATCCGCCATGCAAAGCTCCGGGGAGAAGGGCGTCAGGATGTCTCCATGATCCTCTTCAGCGCTTCCGGGTTTTCCAGAAAAAGGGCGGTCAGCGCCGGATCAAAATGGCTCCCGGCTTCTTCCTTCATGATCTGCAGCGCCTTATCAAAGGGATAGGCCTTTTTATAGCAGCGCTCGGAGACCAGCGCGTCAAACACATCCGCCAGCGCCATGATCCTTGCGCAGACGGGAATGCTTTCGCCGCTCAACCCTTCGGGATAACCGTTTCCGTCCCAGCGCTCGTGATGGTATGCGGCCACATCCCTGGCGATATTCACATACTCCTTTTCCTCCAC
>CAMOOZ010000152.1 GCA_946621895.1 uncultured Lachnospiraceae bacterium
GGGAAATGCCCCTGAAACCAGGGCTCCGAAAGGCTTACGCATTTGATCCCCTTCGCGCTCACCCCCGGCTCACATTCCAGGATCCGGTCCACCAGCAGAAACGGGTATCTGTGCGGCAGCACCGCCTTGATTTCGTCACAATTTAATTGCATAAAATACTCCTTTATCCCACCTGCTTCAGGACAAGCACCGCGTTATGTCCGCCAAACCCGAGGGAGTTGGACATTGCATAAGGGATCTCCATCGCCTTGCCTGCATTCGGCAAAACATTCAGGTCGCATTCCGGATCGGCTTCCCGATAACCCGCGGTGGGCGGGGCAAAGCCCTCCCGGATGCTCATCGCCGTGATGATCGCCTCCACGGCTCCGCTGGCGCCTAAAAGATGGCCTGTCATGGATTTCGTGGAGCTGACGAAAAGAGCATCCGCGTGCTCCCCGAAGGCCAGGCGGATCGCCTTTGTCTCGCTCTTATCGTTAAGCGGCGTGGATGTCCCATGGGCGTTGATATAACGGACCTGCTCCGGCGCGATGCCGGCATCCTGCATGGCAAGCTTCATGCAGGCGGCTGCCCGCTCACCGCTCTCAAGCGGGGCGGTCACATGATTTGCGTCGCAGTTTGCGCCGTAGCCCGCTACCTCACAGTAGATCTTAGCGCCTCTTGCCAGGGCGTGCTCATATTCCTCCAGCACAAGGATGCCCGCGCCCTCTCCCATCACAAAGCCGTTTCTTTCCTTATCAAAGGGGATCGATGCCCTTAAGGGATCGGCCGAGGCGCTTAAGGCCTTCATCGAGGAGAAGCCGCCGATGCCCAGAGGGGTAATGCTGGCCTCCGCGCCACCGCAGAGGATGATATCCTGATAGCCGTCCCGGATCTGGCGGAACGCATCGCCGATCGCATTCGTGCCGCCGGCGCAGGCCGTCACCACACAGCTGCACATGCCGTGGAGGCCGAAGCGGATCGCGATCTGTCCCGCGGCCATGTTTGAGATGGACATCGGGATAAAATGAGGGGAAAGCCGCTCATAGCCCTTGTCCTCGCCTCGAAGCACCTCCCGCTGGATCGTGCCGAGGCCTCCGATCCCGCTGGAAACGATCACGCCGATCCGTTCCCTGTCCTCCTTCTCCGCATCCAGGCCGGAGTCCTCCATCGCCTCCTTTGCCGCGCCCAGGGCAAACAGCGTAAAGGCATCTGTCTTTCTGACCTCAGAGCGCTCCATAAAGGTGGTGGGATCATAATCCTTCACCTCCGCGGCAAGGGTCACATTCCACCCCTCCACATCAAAATGGGTGATCCTGCCGATCCCGCATTTTCCGGCCTTCACGGCCTCCCACATTGCAGGCGCGCTGTTGCCCACCGGGGATATCGCCCCCATGCCCGTGATCACTACTCTTCGCATATTATCCTCCAATACCTCATCCTACACTGCCATCCCGCCGTCCACGCAGATCACCTGGCCCGTGATATAGGCCGCGCCGTCTCCGGCCAGGAAGGCGGCCAGAGAAGCCACCTCCTCCGGCGAGCCCATCCGTTTAAAGGGAATCTGCGAAAGGATCGCTTCCTTCTCCGCGTCGCCGAGCTTTGCCGTCATCTCCGTCCCGATCATGCCGGGGGCGATCGCATTCACCGTGATCTGTCTGGAGGCCAGCTCCTTTGCCAGGGACTTCGTCATTCCGATCACGGCGGCCTTGGAGGCAGCGTAATTTACCTGGCCCGCATTCCCCCTCACGCCCACGACGGAGCTCATATTGATGATCCTGCCATAGCGCTTTTTCAGCATCAGACGGGAAACACCCCTTAACATATAAAAAACACCCTTCAGATTGACGCGCAGCACCTCGTCCAGATCCTCATCGCTCATCCGTCCCAGGAGCGCGTCCCGCGTGATCCCGGCGTTATTCACCAGCACCTCCACGGAGCCCCCGCCGAAGCGCGCAGCCTCGTCGATAAAAACCTTACAGGCCTCGGGATCAGAGACATCGCACTGAAGGGCAAGCACCTTCGCGCCCTTTTCCTCACAGAGCGCGACCGTTTCCCGGGCCGCCTCCTCCCCCGACTGATAATTGAACACGATCTGAAAACCGTCCTCGGCAAGCCTTACGCAGATCGCCCTGCCGATGCCCCTGCTGCCTCCGGTAACGATCGCTGTCTTGGCGTTTTTCTCAGATATCCCCATAGTGCTCTATGCTCCTCACCTGAATCTCCAGCCCCATTGCCTTTGCCGTTTTCTTCACAAAGCCGCTCATCGTATTTCCCGGCCCGATCTCCAGAAAATCCCGGTGACCGTCCGCAAGGAGCGCCCTTAAGCCCTGCTCCAGCCTGACGCTGCTTTTTACCTGGCTGACTAAAAGCGCCTTTACGGAATCCTCCGGCGCGTAATAATCCCCCTTCACATTGGAGATCACGGGAATGCCGGGGCTGGCAAAGGTCATGGTCTCCATATAGCCCTCGAGGGCTTCCGCGGCCGGATCCATATACGCCGTGTGGAAGGGGCCTCCCACCTTAAGCCGCGTGCATCGCCTTGATCCTCTGGCCTTCAGCTCAGCCTCGGCCCATGCAACAGCCTCCTCGTCCCCGCAGATCACGGTCTGCCCCGGACAGTTGTAATTTGCGCAGTACACCTTGCCCGCACCGGAATAACTGCCGACAACCTCCTCGATCAGCGCGTTCTCCGTTCCCAAAACAGCGCTCATCGCGAACGCGATCCCCTCCGCGGCCTCTTCCATCGCTTTTCCGCGGAAACGCAGCAGCTTCAGATAGTCCTCCGCGGAAAAAACGCCTGCCGCGTAAAGCGCTCCGTATTCCCCGAGGCTCAAGCCGCAGGCTGCCTCCGGGCATATGCCCTTTTCCTTAAGGAGCATGGTGACTCCGGCCTGAAAGGCGCCCATGCAGGGCTGAGTATTAGCGGTTTTCGCAAGCTCCTCCTCTGAGGCCTCAAACATCAGTTTCTTTAAGGAAAGGCCCGGCTCATCTGCCGAAAGCGCGTCCTCCATTTCATCCAGAAATTTCCGAAAGCGCTCCGAGCCCTCATAAAAATCCTTTCCCATGCCGGGCTTCTGGGCGCCCTGTCCCGCATACAAAAAAACCATTTTGTCATCCTTCCCTGAATGCCGCGAAGCGGCAGCCTGAAGAGAGATTGCGATTGCAATTTCTCTTGTTCTGCGTGCCGGTGGCACGCAGCACCGCTGTCTTTAGCCAGCGCGCATGGATCAGTGCAATTTGAGCCGCTTGCGATCTCTGCCGAAGACAGAGTATGCGCAATATGCGGGTATGGAAAAAGCCGATTTTATGTAAACCCCTTCGCCAGTTCCCCGATCAGCTCATCCACCGTGGTCATCTCTGTGATCCTGTGCGCATTCGCGCCGGTAAAGAAAAGTCCGTTTTCCCAGTCTCCCTGCACCGCAGCGATCAGCGCGCGGCTGATGCAGTAGGGGGTCTGATCCCCCTTTGGACAGGCTTTTAAGCAGCTGTTGCAGCGGATCGCGCCGAAGCGCTCCCCGGCATCAAGCTTGTGCAAAAGCGGACTGTCCA
>CAMOOZ010000153.1 GCA_946621895.1 uncultured Lachnospiraceae bacterium
CCGCCACCTTCTGCAGGATCCTCGCCACGATCTCCGGAATGGTTTTTTCGTTTTTCAGCGCGGTGGCGAAAAGATAGGCCTTATTTCTCCAGTCCCCCCTTCTGTCCTCGGCAAAGAAAAGAAACAGCTGCGGGGGAAGCTCTCTTCTGACGGACGGATCAAGGCAGTTCAGATAAGCCTCATACAGTCCCGTGATATGCACATCCCGCTGGATCGCCTCATCCAGATAGGGAAGATATGCCTCCTTCGGCTTTCCCTTCATCAGCAGCATGACCAGCACGCGCAGCAGCTCCGTGCTCGGAAACTGGGCATAGATCCTGATCAGCAGCCTTTCCAGTGCAGGGGAATACCGACGCACCCTGCCCGCCAGATAGATCACCTGCCTGACCAGATTTTCGTCCATCAGCCCCTTTTTCACGAGATAAAACAAAAGTCCCTGGCCAAAGCCTTCCAGGGAAGACAAAAGCGACGGATTCTCCTTCAGGATAAACCAGGCCTCCAGACAGATCAGCGGCGAAACGGCATCACCGGAATACACCTCCTCCAGAAACAGAAAGCGTTTTGCCGGAGAGTTATCCAGAATATCGGACACATACAGGAATAGCCACCGAAGCCTCCAGCTTCCCGGGTTTCTCTCCAGCGCATTCGCCGAAAACTCCGCGGCCTTTACCGCATCCTCCTCGCTCCCGGTCAGCAGGCTCACCAGATAATAATAAAAGGCAAGCTCCGGGACGGTGCTGTCCGTCTGGATCCGGAAACGGAGCTGGCTCAATATCCACTCCGCCTCCTCCAGGCGCCTTGCGCTGATGAAAAGCTGTGCCTGGAAAAGCCTTGCCTCCAGATCCTGTTCATTCAGAGAAAGGATCTGATCCAGCGCAGACTCGCTCCTCACGATCCATTCTCCTCTTGCGATCTTCTTCAGGCGGAAATCCTCGTAGCAGCGGATCAGCTGGACGAACAGCCTTTTTCTTACGGCACCGGCTGAAGCCGGCGCCTCTCCCTTCATCACGACCACGGGAAGCTCCATGCACTCATGAGGCGCCGAAAGCCTGATCAGCCCGATGTTTTTCCCCCTGTGCAGAAGATCCCCGTTGATCCGAAAGGGGATGCGGAGCTCATCGTCGGAAAAATCCTCCTCACCGAAGCTCTCTTGATTCAGGGAGATAAAATCACCCTCCCACGAAGCCTCCAGATGCGTATATCCCCAGCCCTTTCGCAGCACCCTTAAGCTTCCCTCCAGGATCCCGCCGGAGCGCGCCATGGAAAAATGAAACTCCTTTTCCGGCACCCTGAATTCCATCGTGGTCTTTTTTTTCAGGGCGATCAGGAATTCATCCATATTCGAGGATGCGCCGGGCTTTGCGGAAAATCCCCTGTAGATCAGCTTTGTGGCCGTATCCGGCAGGATCGCTTCGAAATCGGCGGAATAAAAAATCTCCAGCGCCTCCTTCCAGTTTCTCCTGGCCAGATTCACAAAATGAAAGATATTCCGGATGGGGCCCTCCGAGGAGTTGAGCACGCCGTTGTCGATCTGCACGGAATAGGGCACCGCATACTCTCCCTGATTGGAGAGGATCTCAAAACGGCCCTTATGCACGCTCCCCATCGGAAGACCTGAGGAATGAAAGCGAAAAAGGAGCTCCCCTTCTCCCGCAAAATCCGGAGAGAGAAGCTCCATCCTCGTATCAAAGCAGAGGAGCCTTCCGGATAAGGGCAGACCGGAGGCCTCCCGCACGGAGAAGCCTCCCTCCAGTATTCCGCCCTCATGCACCCTGAGTTCAAGCTCCTCTGGGGTGAACACAAGCCTGCCGGCATCATATTTGAATTTCCCTGCCAGCGCATCTTCTACTGCTTTATGCATAAATCAAACCACACTGAAAGCTGCCGGACATTCGTCTCAGTCAAAGACCCTCTGCAAAATCGTATTGCTGCGTTCCACGAATCTTGTCATCTCCTCGGGCGCAAGCGGCGCATTCGCGATCTTTGCCAGATCATAGAGCTGCTCGCACACAAGCTTCGCATCCTCGCCCTCCTCATGCTCCAGCACATAGCTGACCAAAGGGTGAGAGGCATTTAAGATCAGCGTCTCATCCGCATCCATCTGATCCAGGCCCAGGCCGTTCATCGAATACATTTTCATCATGTCCTGCATCCTGCGGCTTTCCTCGGAAACAGTCAGGATCGAGCTGATCTTCTTATTCTTCAGCTTATCCAGCTTCACATTCAGCTTTTCCTTCTTTAAGGTCTTGCGCATCCGCTTCTGCAGCGCCTCAGCCTTTTCCGCAAATTCCTTCTCCTCCTTTTTGGAGACCTTTGATTTAAAGGTGTCTCCCAGATCAGCATCGATCCTTCTGAATTTGATCCCTTCGTTTTTGGATTCCAGCTGATTGATAAAGGGCTGATCGATATTGTGCGTCAGGAAAACAGCATCCTGCTTCGCCTTTTTAAACATGTTGATATACTGGCTCTGCTGCTTTTCATCGGTGACATAGTAGATCACCTTTTCCTTCTTTTCCTCTTCTTTTTCTTCTTCCTTATCTGCTGTGGCTTCGTCGTCCGCTGCGGCTTCCCCGGCTTCCGCGGGCTTCTCTTCCGTCTTCTCCTCTTCGGCGCTCTCCTGCGTTTCAGCCTTTTCCGCCTCCGGCGTATCCTGCGTTTCGTCCTTTTCCGCTTCGGACTCCGCATCCCCCTCGCCGGCTTCGGCGGCTTTTTCTTCTGCCTCCGCAGCTTCGGGCGTCTGCGCTTCCTCCTCCTCGGTATCGGTCTTTGCCACCTCAAGGCATTCCGGCAGCGTCAGATACTTCCCGTCCAGATTCTTAAACAGGATGTAATCCGTCATCTTCTCGCAGAATTTATCGTCCCTCAGGCACCCGTATTTGATAAAGGGGCTGATATCGTCCCAGTATTTCTCGTAATTCTCCTTATCCGTCTTGCACATGCCGGAAAGCTTATCCGCCACCTTCTTTGTGATAAACTCCGAGATCTTATTCACAAAGCCGTCGTTTTGCAGCGCGGAACGGGACACATTCAGCGGAAGATCCGGACAGTCGATCACGCCCTTTAAGAGCATCAGAAATTCCGGGATCACCTCCTTGATGTTGTCCGCGATAAAGACCTGGTTATTGTAGAGCTTGATCACGCCCTCAATGGATTCGTATTCCAGGTTGATCCGCGGGAAATACAGGATCCCCTTGAGATTGAAGGGATAATCCATATTCAGATGGATCCAGAAAAGCGGCTCCTTGTAATCCAGAAAAACATGGCGGTAGAAGGGCTTGAACTCCTCCTCGGTGCAGTCGCCCGGCTGCTTTGTCCACAGCGGATGGATATCGTTGACCGGCTCGGGACGCTTACGGATCTTCACCTGCTCCTTCGCCGGAGAGACCTCGACGGTCTCCTTCTCACCGTTTTCGTTCTCCTTCTCCTCGTACTCGGCGTCTTTGTGGATATGCTCAAGCACGACGTCCTCGGGAAGCAGATCCGCCTCATCGATGATCTGCGTCTGCGGCTCGGCGCCTTCCTTCTCCAGGAAGATCTCGACCGGCATGAAGGCACAGTATTTCTCCAGCGTCTCGCGTACCTTGTACTCGTTCGCGAACTCG
>CAMOOZ010000154.1 GCA_946621895.1 uncultured Lachnospiraceae bacterium
CGTTCCCTTCCGCATCGGGAAATGAGATTTTGGTGGCCTGCGACTCGAATATCTACAGCGCTGATGATGAATCGGATCACCGGGACGAGATCGAAGAGGTGGAAACAGAGGAGGCGTCAGACCCGGGAGAGTTCTATCTCACCTGGCTGGAGTATGTCGATCAGAAAAGCTTTGAGAAAACCATCACGCCCACGATCGTGACAGAGGATCTTGGCACAGCCGCGCTCTGGAACACCTACTGGCTCTCGCTGCGCAGCAATGTGGAGATCCCGGTGGTCTGGTCCATCACCACTGATCTGACGGAAGAACAGGGGGTGTTGGAGGTGGACAGCGAGTCGGGAGTGCTGACGGGCGAGTTTTATGAAACCGGCTCCTATTCCGTCACGGTCAAGGTGGCGAATGAGGAAAATCAGGAGCTGTTCAGCACAAAGGATATGACGCTGAAGGTGGAAGAGGAAACCTCCTTTGTCTATGTGTATAATATTCCGCCCTATGTCTTTTATACCGGTAAGCCCATCACATTTCCCGATGCGTGGGCGTCTTTTTATGAGTCCATGCTGGATGCCGAAACGGAATGCTCCTTCAGCTATAAAGACAATATCAATGTGGGCACAGGTAAGGTGATCTGCACGCTGAAGGGCGGCTATGACGGCCAGATCACCACGGAATTTCAGATCAGGCCGGCGGATATCGCGGGCGAGGAATTCCTGACGCCGGATATCCATCTCAACTGGACAGGGAAAAAACTGAAGGTTTCCCCGGTCCTTTTAAGAAACGGGATAAAGCTGAAGGAAAACAGGGATTTTACCCTTAGCGGTGATGTGGAGATCAAAGACGCGGGCACCTATATCCTTACACTGGAAGGAAAGGGAAATTACACGGGCAAAAGGGAACTGACCGTTATCGTGTCCAAAGAAAAGCAAAAGCTGCAGTCGATCTCCTCCGCCTTAAAAGGGCTGAAGATACCCGCCCAGCGCTATGCGGGAGTGAACCTCGAGCCTGTCAGCGCAAAGCTTCTGGAGGAGAGCGGCATCTCCCTGAAGCAGGATGAGGATTTCGTCGTTTCCTATCAGAATAATGTTAACGCGGGAACGGCCACGGCGATCTTCACCGGCCTCGGCAGCTATACGGGACAGGCAAGGAAAACCTTCAGGATAGAAAAATATGTCCTGACACCGGGAGATGAAGCGATAACGCTGACAATGCCTTCGGAGATAACGTTCGCAAAGGGCGGAATGGAGCCAATTCCCTATGTGGGCGTAGCGCTTTCCGGGACTGCGGAAACACCTTTGACAGAGGGCGTTGATTATACGACCTCCTACCGGAATAACAAAACCATCACGCCCGGGAAGCCCGCGATGATTGTGATCAAAGGGAAGGGAAATTTCAGCGGAACGATCAGCAAAAGCTTTGTGGGAAAGCAGCAGGATCTTTCCCGGTGCACCTGTTTTATGGATGATGTGGTCTGGAAAAGAAACATGACAGCCGCCGCGATCCTGAATAAGAAGCCCGTGCTGCTGTATTGGAACGGGGTAAAGCTGAAGTCCGGAACGGATTACGGCAAGCCCTCCTTTACCTATGCGATGGATACCACACTGATGGACGGTTCCGTCAGAAAGGCAGGGGATCCGGTGGTAAAAACAGACCGGCTCCCGTTGGGGGCGGCGATAAACTTCACGGTTTCGGCGGCGGGAAACTGCTATAAGGGACAGGCCACGGGACAGATCCGGACCGTAAAGCAGTCCATTGCCGGCCAACGTTTCAGGCTGACCAGAGAGGTGATCGCTGAAATATTTGCGGCTGTGAATACGGATGATATCGAGTGTACAACGGGCGCGTCCTTTGAGGTGATTTACTCCGCCTGTGATGTGAAAACCAAAACACTTAAGGTGATCATCCGGGGAACATTGGATTACGGCTGCCTGAAAACCCTGAGCTTTAAGGCATCAAGCAAAACAATCAAATCTGTGAACAGGATTTATTAAGAGAGGAATGGAATGCAAATGAACCATATTTTGATCACAGAGGACAATCAGGAGGCTTTTTCGGATGTGCTTCCGCCGAGGCTGTCCGGACGGGATCGTATCACGATCGGCGCATATGATGACGACGGAGCCGTCTGCGGGGCCGTTTCCATGACGCAGGCCTCGGATCGCATGGATCTGGACTGGATCTTCGTCATGCCGCAGGTACGCCGCAGGGGGATCGGCAGCGGACTGGTTGCGGAGCTTTCGGATTATGCGCTGCAGGCAGAGGGGCGGCCGCTGTATTGCAGCTTTGCGGCGGATGAGGACGAGGGGAACGGCCTGTATCTGTTTTTTGTTTCCGATGCCTTATCCGACTGCGGGTTTGACGTTTCCTACGCCTATGATCGTTATATCATTACGCCGGAGGCGCTGAAAAAGCTGAAAACCGACCATGTGAAAACTGGATCTGGTGTCTTTCAACTCAACCTATTTGCAGCAATATGGCGGTCTGCAGGAAGGGCTGAAGAACGAAAAGGAAAAAGAAGAGGAGTATCAGAAGGGGGAAACCAAAGAGAAGCCCAGGTCTGTGCTTGACGCCGAGCAGAAGGAAGCCATTGAACGCGAGGTGCGTCTGGAAGCGAAAAGGCAGGCCTATGTCCGGGAGATGAAGCCGAAAACCCTGGAGGAATTAAGGAAGGTCAATCCGAAGATCAACGAAGAGGGTTACAGGCTCTATCTGGAGGTGAAAAAGCTTCAGCATGTGTTTCATGATCCGGAGCTGAATGACTCTGTTGAGCGCGCTCAGCGTATTTTTAAGGATACGACGGATGTGACGATTTCCCGCCTGTACGCCCCGATTTTGAAGGAGACCCGCTATAACGAGAATTTTATAGTAAGCGAACAAAGCAATTGCGGTTTGAGCTTGCTCAAACCCGCAATTATTCTGCGAGCGACGATATCCAAAACGAATTTATTTAATTCGTTTTGGATATGCTGGCTGATGAACAGGCGCAGAAGGATCATGAATGGAATCTGAAATTCTGTAAGGCGATAGAAGAAAAGGATGAGAAAA
>CAMOOZ010000155.1 GCA_946621895.1 uncultured Lachnospiraceae bacterium
CCGCCGGGTGGCCGCCCGTGTGCTCCATGGGCTCCTTTCCCCCGGGGATCCGCAGGAAGCCCGCGCACTGTTCAAAGGCCTTCGGCCCCAGCTTTGGAACCTTCAGCAGCTCCTTTCTCGTATGAAAAGCCCCATTTTCCTCACGCCAGGCAACAATGTTTTTCGCCAGACTCTTCCCGATCCCGGCCACATAGGACAACAGCTGCGCAGAGGCGGTGTTGATATCCACGCCCACGCTGTTCACCGCCTTTTCCACCACGCCCGAAAGCGCTTCTCCAAGCCTTTTCTGATCCATATCATGCTGATATTGCCCCACGCCCACCGACTTCGGATCGATCTTGACCAGCTCCGCCAGCGGATCCTGCAGACGCCTGGCAATGGAGGCTGCGCTTCGCTGTCCCACATCAAATTTCGGAAACTCCTCCGCGGCAAGGGCGCTGGCAGAGTAAACACTTGCCCCCGCTTCACTGACGATCACATATTTCACGGAAGAATGCTCCTCCCTGAGAAAATCCCGGATGATCTGCTCAGATTCCCGGCTGGCTGTTCCGTTGCCCAAAGAGATCAGATCGATCTGGTAACGTTCGATCAGCTGCTTCAATATTGTACAGGCCTCCTCAACCCGGCTCTGGGGCGGTGTCGGATAGATCACTGCGGTATCCAGGATCTTTCCCGTCCTGTCGGCCACTGCCAGCTTACAGCCGGTTCTGAAGGCCGGGTCCCAGCCAAGCACTGTCCTGCCCTCCATCGGGGCCTCCATTAAAAGCTGCTCCAGATTTTCCGCGAAAATCCGGATGGCTCCCTCCTCAGCTTTATCCGTCAGCGTGTTTCTGAGCTCATTCTCAATCGAAGGCGCAATGAGCCTCGCATAGGCATCTGTCGCCGCTCTTTGCAGATAATCCTTTGCCCTGGGATTTCCGCTTTTGATCAGGCGCCCGGCCAGGTGCTCCCTTATCTCATCGGCCGGCGCTTCAATATGGACATTCAGAAAGCCTTCCCTCTCTCCTCTGTTCACCGCGAGAATGCGATGTCCCGGGATCCGACCCAGCGGAGCGCTGAAATCATAATAATTCTCGTACACATCTGATCTGGCGGCCAGCTTCCGGTTTTTCGGCTCCGCAGAGGAAGCTTCCGTTTCCTTTTCTCCGGCCTTTTTCTTTTTCCCGGCGGTAAGAAAACCCTGTTTCCATGTTTTCTGGCGGATCCATTCCCGCAGGGCAGCATCATCCGAAAGCTCCTCAGCCAGAATGTCACAGGCTCCCGCAAGCGCTGCGACAGCATCCGGAATATCCTTTTCCGGATCGATAAACCTGAGGGCCTCCTGCGCAGGGTCCCTGCCATGCGGGTCCTTCATGCACCTCGCAAGCGGCTCCAGTCCCCTTTCCTTAGCCATCATGCCCCTGGTCCGTCTTTTCTGCCTGTAGGGCCGGTAAAGATCCTCCAGCACAGACAGGATTTTCGCTTCCCCGATCTGTTTTTTTAAACCGGCAGTCAGCTTTCCCTGTGCCTCTATCGCGGAAAGGATCGCCTCCCTGCGCTCCTCGAGGTTTCGCAGGTAAACAAGCTTTTCGCCCAACGCGCGCAGGCTCTCGTCTGTCAGCCCGTCCGTGGCTTCCTTTCGATACCGTGCAATAAACGGGATCGTATTGCCCTCATCCAGGAGCCGGATCGCTGCGGCTGCCTGATCAGGTCTGATCGAAAGCGCAGCTGCAATTTCTTCCGCATAATTCATCAATCAATATCCTCATTTCAATCGGAAACACCGTTCTTCCATGACCCCCGGCCTGAACTGCCCGATCAGCACATCATGTTCGTTTATCAGACGCTTTACCGCTTCCACGGCGGCCATGTTTTTCAGGTTAGGACAGATGGATTTCTTTCTTCTCCCCAGCCACGCAGAAACAGCCGCCCGGCGATGAAGCAGAAGGATTCTCTGTTCTGCTCCCGTCATGCGCCCAAAAGCGGCTGATGATGCTCAAAGAGCGCAAGGTTGATCGTATAAGTATCATAGACCTCCTGCGCAATAAAATATTCTATGATCAGATCGAATCTGCTGCTGGGAGACAGGGCATAGCCCGCCCTGGAAAGCAGATCCTTTGTCTCATCAAGGCTTAGCCTCAGCGCCAGCGCAAAGGCCACGGCGGTGATCTTTTTCGGCTGATAATCCGCGTTGCTCCGGATTTTGGAAAAGAGCTTTCGATCGATGTTTGCCCGCTTATAAACCTCGGTGTCGGTATAGCCCTTCTCATCGATCAGCTGAAGAAGGCTCTCCTGCCAGGTGTCGGCCACCCTGGACATCACCTCCTCAAGGGATCTTCCCGGCTTTGCGGCTCCCGTCAGCACGGTATTATCGTCGGGTATTGCAGCATGATAAGAAGAGGTTAAAGGCTGCGGCGCTTTATCCTCTGCCTGCTCATCGGGACTCGGTTCCTTCGCAGGCTGAACGGCGGCAGGAGTCCTGCCCGCCGCAGCTAAATGACCCGGAAAGGCATCTGTTATCCGTCTGAAAAGGCCTCGTTTTCCGCTCTCCCGGTCTTTCGCCTCACGGGGAATGCATTCATAAGCAGAGGCTGCCGGAGGAGTTATCCCATATTCTTCCTCCAGCTTCGCTTCCGCGTAATGCGTATCGATAAAGGCGTCCACGCCGGAAAAGAGCCTGCCGGAGAGCACAAAGGATTCCTCGTCAAAGACCACCAGCGTGATCTGCATTTCTGACACAGACAAAAACGCGCTGAACACGGAAACAGCAATCTGCAGCGCCTCGTCCTTCGGAAACCCGTATACACCCGTGGCGATCAGCGGAAACGCGATGCTCTCGCAGCCCAGCTCCTTCGCCAGCCTGAGACTGTTTTCATAGCAGCTGCGGACAGCCTCCCTTTCCCCATGCAGACCGTCTGTCCATGCAGGACCAACCGTATGGATGATAAATCTTGCATCCAGTGAAACGGCCGGCGTAGCGGCTGCCTGCCCCACGGGGATATCCCCGATCTTTTTCCGCTCAGCCAGAAGCCGCTCCGCTCCCGCGGCTGCATACACGGCGCCATCCGTGCCGGAGCCATAAACGGGCTTTGGATTGGCGGTATTCACGATTGCATCTGCGGATACTTTGGTAATGTCATTTCTGATGATCTGAAAAGCCATTTTTCCTCTTCTCTGTCAACTGTCTCTGCTCTATGGCGCACCGGACAACATGATCGCTGTACATTACAGACAAAGACATGATAGCAGATTCGCCGACCATTGTCTTCCACGGAATACGCCTCCGGCTCCATCCCTCTGTTTTTTTACACTGATCGCCTTATCACCTCCGGGGAAAAGAAAAGCGGCAAACCCTGTATGGGTTTACCGCCTGAACATGGTATCAAAGATACCGCCGTATTCAGTTCAGAACACTGTTACGCTGTTTCTCACCTGCCGGCGCCTGACTTTCTCGATGGGTATTTCAAAGAGCCGATATCAGGTCCTTATGCTTCGGCTCCCGCGGCTGCCCCCACCGACTTATAATACTCGTCAAAGAGCTTGTTCGTCGCATCCAGCGTATCCTTTGAGATCTGGGGAAGCTCTCCGCCCCAGGTTTTTTCCGCCTGCTTATAGCCCTGTTCGATGGCGCCCTGCATCTTTTTCAGCTTATCCGGATCATCCCCCGCCAGGGATTTTGCAAAATCACACAGCCGCTGGGAAGTCTGCTTTACGCCGTAATACCCATCCTCGGAGATATCCTCCTGCGCCTGCTTTTTCGTGGCGGCATCCACGGTGAAATTGCCCTTTCGCAGGAAATTCCAGATATTATTGGAATCATCCCCCGCATTGGCGATGCCGAACTGCTTTGTCTGCCCGGAGATCAGGTCCTGCGCGATCTTTATCAGCTGGCTCTGCCTGTCTGCCTGATCCGCCTTCAGCTTGCTGACCAGGTCCGCGCGATCCGCCTCAGACATCTTCTTTGCGGAATAGGTGGCGGGCTTTGTCCCGGCGCTCTTTTCATATACTGCTCCCGCTTCAGCTTCCTTTGCCGCGGCCGTGCTCTCCGCCGCAGCACTCTTTGCGGCAGTATCCGCAGGCTTTGCAGAAGTCCCTGAAGTCTGATAGGCTGAATAACCGCCTGATACACTGCTTACACTGTATGTGCTCATCGTTTCACCTCCTTGTCTTTTTACTATGCAACTCCTTTTGCACCATAAGGGGCTGTTAAAGATTTACTTTTTGCATTCATCATCGCAAAACGACTTATATCGAGGCATCTGCAATGCATCGCAGCTAAAAGTATAAATCCTCTGTTCTTTTATCGGAAGATCTGCGCTGCTTCTTTATGGTTTTCCAAAAAAAATCTTAAAAATGTTTTTCCGGCTGGTCAAATGAAAAAGAGCAATATCCGATTTGCTTCAG
>CAMOOZ010000156.1 GCA_946621895.1 uncultured Lachnospiraceae bacterium
CGAAGTTTCTTTTTTGACGCTTTGAACATTTTATACTGTCGGGGCGAAAGACCGAATTTGCTCCCGGCTCCTCGCCCGGGAATTTGGTTTTGACCCCGACATCATTTTATAATAAAATGTGCAGTGCGTCAAAAAACATAGCCATAATGAGGTCAGTCAGATGATAAAACGACATCTTCTTATATTTACGATGCTGTGCGTTTTTTCCACGCTTTTTTCGGGCTGCGCCGCAGAGGAGCCTGTGATCGCCGAGCCGGAGCCGATCCCCGGCTTTGAAGCGGCAGCAGAGGAGGAGGAACCGGAGCCGGAGCCGGAACCCGTGATCATGGACGCGGACGAGTGTCTTGCGCTCTGGGGGCAGTTCAATTCCCCGGAATACAACCGTTTTCTTCGTTATAATTATGAGGATCCTGCCGAGGTGCCTCAAGAGGGAATGAGCTACGGCATCTACTACGGCGAAGGGAATATCCGCAGCTGCGTGGTCACGGCCGGCGTCCGCACGGGAGATCTGCTGGAGGTGCATGTGCTCCCGGAGTACACCGGCTGGGTCTGGTGCCCGGAGATGGAAACGAAGCTTACGCAGAACGCGGACGGCAGCTTAAGCTTTCTCTCCAATCAGATCCTCTGGGGACAGGGCTGCATTGAAGGCTATCCCGTGGAGGTGGAAGGCTTTTCCCAGTTTTCCGGGAAGGTGAACACGGCGATCTACAAGCCGGCCGAAGCGGACCGCCTGCCCCCCGTGCAGGTGATCGATAAGGATAACACCGCGTATGTGTCTTATCCTGAGGTAAGGCCCGAGGGCTTTCCGGAGGGGGAATTTGCCGGGATCCTGGGTGTTTCCTATGAGGATGCGGACGGAGACGGCAATACGGATATCATCGTAAAGGAAAAATACGGAGAAAAAGAGGTCGAGCTGACCTACAGGGGCTTTTCCCCCGAGGATCCCCCCGGCGCGCAGCTCTTCTTTCTGAAGGACTTTAAGGTGCTGTAGGCGCAGCCGCATCGCGGCAAAGAAGGAAAACGGCATGAAGGAAAGCAGCATTCTGCGGCGTGAGCTGGCCGCAATGAAGGAAATCTCCCCGCTGATGGCCTCAGCCTCCGGGGAAACGAAAAACCGTGCCCTTACGCTGATCGCGGAGGGGCTGAAAGCCCGCTGGGGGGAGATCGCCGAAGCAAACGCGGAGGATCTTTCCCGGGCGGAAAAGGAGCAGATCCCCTCTTCCGTGAAGAAGCGGCTGAACTTTACGGAGGAAAAAAGGGAGGCCTGCATCCGCGGGATTCAGGATCTGATCGCGATGGAGGATCCGGTGGGCAGGGCGCTTCTGCACAGGAGCCTGGACGAGGGCCTGATCCTGAAAAAGATCTCCTGCCCCATCGGGGTGATCGGCGTGATCTTTGAGGCAAGGCCCGATGCGATGGTCCAGATCGCCTCGCTCTGCATCAAAAGCGGCAACTGCGCCGTGTTAAAGGGCGGAAAGGAGACCGCGCAGACAAACCGGGTGCTCTTCGGGGTGATCCATGAGGCCGCGGTAAAGGCCGGGCTGCCGGAAAAAAGCCTGCTCCTCGCGCAGTCCCATGCGGAGATCGACACGCTGCTCACGATGGATAAGGAGGTGGACCTGCTGATTCCCAGGGGCTCCAATGCCTTTGTACGCTATATCATTGAGCACACGAAGATCCCGGTCATGGGCCATGCGGACGGCATCTGTCACATCTATGTGGATAAGGAAGCGGATCTCACAAAGGCGGTCCCGCTGATCCAGGATGCGAAGCTGCAGTATTCCGCCGCCTGCAATGCGGTGGAAACGGTCCTGCTCCACGAATCCCTGATGGACGGCTTTTATCCGGTGTTGAAAAGGGCGCTGGAGGAAAAGGGGGTGAAGCTTCACGGCCCCTGGCCGTCAGATGTGCGCTCCCCGGGCGCAGATCCTTTAGCATCTGATGATTCCGGCGCGCCGGTGGACGCCGCCTGCTTCGAGCGGGAATATCTCGGGCCTGAGCTTACCCTTGGCGTTGTGCCGGATGTGCGCGCGGCGATCGCGCATATCAACCGCCACGGCAGCCACCATACCGACGCGATCCTGACGGAGAACGAAGAGACTGCGGATCTTTTTGCCGCGCTTGTGGATTCCGCCGGCGTCTATGTGAACTGCTCCACCCGTTTTGCGGACGGCTATCGCTATGGCTTCGGCGCCGAGGTGGGTATTTCCACGGGCAAGCTCCATGCGAGAGGACCGGTGGGGGTGGAGGGCCTGCTTACCTACAAGTATGTGCTGCGGGGCAGCGGTACGCCGGTGGCGGATTATGCGGAGGGAAGAAAAAGCTTTCATTTTCGGGAGATTTCTCCGGGATGATCGGTTTCCCCGCTTACCATAAATAACCTGTAAACCTATTGACATACTAGGTAATATGCGTTATGCTGGACAAATCACCGTTGGCGCGGGATCTGAACGCTTCCGTCGGCATGGCCTGTCCTGAAATCAGTACGCCGATTGACAACAACGAAGCGTATGGAGATTTAGACAGCCAGGATATGACAATGAATCAATTACAGGGCCTAAGCGGGAAACGGATCCTCGCGGCGATGAGCGGCGGTGTGGATTCCTCTCTGGCGGCGGCGCTTCTGCGGGAAGCGGGGGCTGATGTTTCCGGCGCCTCGATGCGGCTTCTGCCGGCGGAGCAGAATGCGGAGGAATTCTTTTCCGGCTCCTGCTGCTCCATAAAGGATATGGAGGATGCCGGAAGGGTCTGCGCCGGGCTGGGGATCTCTTGGACAGGCTTTCATATGGAGCAGGAATTTGAGGAGCATGTGATTTTGCCCTTTATCCGCGCCTATGAAAACGGTGAGACGCCAAACCCCTGCATTGAATGCAACCGTTTCCTGAAATTCGAGCTGTTCCTGAAAAGAGCGCTTTCGATGGGCTTTGACCTGATCGCCACCGGGCATTACGCGAGGGTGGTGAAGGAAGGGGACTCCGGGCGCTTTAGCCTGTTTAAGGGCAGGGATCCGCTGAAGGATCAGAGCTATGTGCTTTATATGCTGACGCAGGAGGAGCTTTCCCATCTGGTGCTCCCCCTTGGGGAGCTGACCAAGGAGGAGGTCAGGGAGCTTGCGAAAGCCCGCGGCCTGCCCAATGCGGAGAAGAAGGAAAGCCAGGACATCTGCTTTATCCCCGATGGGGACTATGCCGCCTTCATGGAGGCGCGCAGAGGCAGCCCCTATCCCCCCGGGGATTTTCTGGACACAGCGGGAAAGCGCCTCGGCAGACATAAGGGACAGATCGCCTATACGCTCGGTCAGCGCAGAGGCCTTGGCATCGCGCTGGGGGAAAGGACCTTCGTGGTGGCAAAGGATCCGGAGAAGAACACCGTGACGATCGGTGAAGAGAGACTCCTGATGGCCGAGGGGCTGCTGGCAGACCGGTTTAACTGGATCATGCCCGCGCCGAAGCCCGGAGAAGAATTTCCCTGCCTGGTAAAGACCAGATACAGGCAGCGGGAGGTTCCCGCAAGGGCGGTTCTTCTGGAAACAGGTGAGGTCAGCGTCCGTTTTGACACTCCCGTCCGGGCGGTGACACCCGGTCAGGCGGCCGTGCTTTATGACGGAGACAGGGTCCTGGGCGGCGGGACGATACGGCAGGCGCTGGGAAGTCCGTCCGCTGAAAAGATTAGTTAAGGAGACTGCGGCGTTTTGCTGTTTTCTCAATATTGTCGCTGGGATTTGGCCATTCCGGGCCCCTTTCGGCCAGGGCCTTATCCCGTAACCCGGGTTTCGCCCGCGGCCGCGAGATTTGCTTTGCGGCTCGGGTAAAGGGCTGTTTTGCAGTAATTTCAAAAGGAGGAGATTATGAAAAAGAACTTTGTGAAACGCGCGGCTTTCGTCCTGGCAGGGGCGCTGGCTTCCATGAGCCTGCTTTCCGCCTGCGGAGGCAGCCAGACTGCGACCAGTGCGCCGGCACCGGCGGACAACACTGCGGAGGCGGAAAGTACAGCGCCCGCGGAGAGCGCTGCTCCGGCGGACACAACGACGCCCGCGGCCGAAGATACTGCGGAGGCTCCCGCGGAGACTCCCGCTGAGGAAGCGGCGCCCGCGGAAGGCAGCGGTGAACGGGAGACGATCACCATCGCCGCATCCCCGACTCCCCACGCGGAGATCCTGGAGCAGGCAAAGGCTATTCTGGCCGAGCAGGGCTATGATCTGGAGGTCACCGTGTTTGAGGACTATGTGCTGCCCAATGAGGTCGTGGAGTCCGGCGAAATGGATGCGAACTATTTCCAGCACATTCCCTATCTGGACAGCTTTAATGAGGAAAAGGGCACCCATCTGGTAAACGCCGGCGGGATCCATTATGAGCCCTTCGGGATCTATCCCGGCACGAAAAAGGATCTTTCCGAGCTGGCGGACGGAGACGCGATCGCCGTGCCCAACGATACGACAAATGAGGCGAGAGCGCTGCTTTTGCTGCAGGATAACGGCATCATCAAGCTGGCGGACGGCGCCGGCCTGACCGCCACGAAGAACGATATCGTGGAGAATCCGAAGAATATCGACATCGTGGAGCTGGAGGCGGCTCAGGTGTCCCGCGTGGTCGGCGAGACGGCTTTCGTTGTCTTAAACGGCAATTACGCGCTGGAGGCAGGCTTCTCCGTGGGGAAGGACGCCGTGGCCTATGAGCAGACGGATTCCGAGGCGGCGAAGACCTATGTGAATGTGATCGCCGTGCATGAAGGAAATGAAAGCCTGCCGAAGATCAAGGCTCTTGTGGATGTGCTCAAGTCCGATGAGATCAGGAGTTATATCGAGAGCACCTATGACGGCGCGGTGGTGCCGTTTAACTGAGTCCTGCCGGATTCCGGAGACTGATTATCCTGCTGTGGCGTGAATTTTTCCCGCCGTAGATGTTACCGGGAAAAAACCTGTACGCTTTGCAGCCGTACAGGAAGAATAATAAATCGGATCTGTGCGGTGGGCCTGCCCACCGGGCAGGTCCGATCTGTTTTTCGGGGGTGCTGAACCAATACAAACTATGGTAAAATAATGATGTCGGCGGTGTGACTGAGCATGGCTTCCGGGGGGTGTTATGAGCGAAAAAGGTGAATTGACGCGTACCGCAGGTATTCTGATGCCGGTCTTCTCCCTGCCTGGCAGGGGGAGGATCGGCTGTTTTTCAAAGGAAGCGGAGGAATTTGTGGATTTCCTCGGGCAGGCGTGCTTCGGGCTCTGGCAGGTGCTGCCGCTGGGTCCCACGAGCTACGGGGACTCCCCCTATCAGAGCTTTTCCACCTTTGCCGGAAACCCCTACTTTATCGATCTGCAGGAGTTTGTCCGGGAGGGTCTTATCACAGATAAGAAGGCAGAGGAGGACTATGCGGCGGAGGAGGGGACGGATATCGACTACGGCGCCCTCTATGAGATCCGCTTTAAGACCCTGAAGCAGGCCTTTCTGCGGGCGGATAAATTCCGGCTGGAGGACAGGCGGCGGTTCGCGGAGGAAAATAAGGCATGGCTTCCCGACTACTGCCTCTTTATGGCGTTAAAGGATGCCCATGGCGGCGCGCCGTTTTTCTCCTGGGAGGATGAATTAAAGCTCCGGGAAAAGAATGCGCTGGAGCAGGCGAGGGAGAAGCTCGCGCTGGATATCGCCTTTCATGAATTTCTCCAGTATATGTTTTACAGACAGTGGTTTGCCTTAAAGAAACGGGCAAACGACAGCGGGATCAGGATCATCGGCGATCTTCCGATCTATGTGGCCTATGATTCTGCGGATGTCTGGGCGCGGCCGGAGCTTTTCTCCCTGAATGAGGAGCTGGAGCCTCTTTTCGTGGCGGGCTGTCCGCCGGATGCCTTTTCCGAAGACGGCCAGCTCTGGGGAAATCCGCTCTATGACTGGAAAAAGCATAAGGACGAGGGGTTTGCCTGGTGGATCGAAAGGGTAAGGCATTCCCTTGAACTCTTTGATCTGCTCCGCATCGACCATTTCCGCGGCTTTGCGGGCTACTATGCGATCCCCGCCGGGGAGGAGACGGCGAAAAACGGCAGCTGGGAAAAGGGCCCGGGAAGGGCGCTTTTTTCCGCGGTGGAAAAGAAGCTGGGCAGCCTTCCGCTGATCGCCGAGGATCTGGGCCATCTTACGCCGGATGTGATAAAGCTGCTGAATGCCCTGGGCTATCCCGGCATGAAGGTGCTGCAGTTTGCCTTCAGCGGGCCGGACAATGTCTATCTGCCCCATAATCATATCGCAAACAGCATCGTCTATACCGGGACCCATGATAATCCCACCACCCTTTCCTGGGCCGGCGCACTGTCCGGAAAGGAACGGAAATTCCTGTTGTCCTATCTCGGAATGGAAAAAAAGGCTTCGCCGAAAAAAATCGCGAAGCGGCTGATCAGAGAGACGATGGCGTCTCCTGCGAAATACGCCATGCTCCCGCTGCAGGATTTTCTGCTGCTGGGAGAGCGGGCCAGGATCAACACTCCCTCCACCTTGGGCTGCAACTGGATGTGGCGCCTGAAAAAGGGAGAGCTTTCGGAAAAGCTGGTAAAAAAGCTGAGAAAGCAGAACAGACTGTACGACAGACTAAACAAAAACGACAAAAATGATGAGTAAATTTTGTACAGTTTTTCTCTTTCACCGGTTATCCTTTTCACCGATACTAAATAGAGTAGAGTTTTTGTCTGAAAACATGGAAAGCGGAGAACGGATTCGGTTTTCTTCCAGGGAAGGAGGAGCTTATGGGCGTTTCCATTAATGTCTCATCGAATTATAATTCCACCTCCACGCTGTTGAATTCCCTGCCCCAGGGAAAATCCGGCGGAGCGATGGAGAATCTTACCAATACTCTTCTGGGAAATAATTCCGCCATCAGCCTGACGGATTACTCGGCCATCAAGAACGGCAGCTATAAGAAGCTCTTAAAGGCCTACTATGCCGATTCTTCGGCGAAGGAGGAGGAAAAGAGCGCAAGGGAGGCGATCAGATCGAAGAGCGCTTCGCTGCCTGCCGCCACGGAGGATTCCGGGCAGTCGAAGATGACCGCCTCCGCCAGGGGCCTGCTGGGCGCGGCGGAAGCGCTTTCCGCTTCCGGAGACGCGTCATTGTTTAAAATGAAGGATGCAGAGGGTTCTGCCTCGGATATGGCGAATTATGATGCGGATAAACTGGTCTCCGGCGTGAAGGCTTTCGCGAAGAGCTATAATGCGGCGCTCACCCAGTCCGCGTCCTCCACGGACACGAAGCTCCGGAAATCCATGTCCGATCTGCAGAGTACGACAAAGGCGAATGCCGATGCTCTTTCCCGGGTGGGGATCTCCGTCGGGAAGGACGGCGCTCTTTCCGTGGATGAGAATAAGCTGAAGAGCGCCGATGTGACGAAGCTGAAGAGCCTGTTTAACGGAAGCGGCTCCTACGGCGCGCAGACAGCGGTCTACGCCTCTCAGGTGAATTACTATTCCACATTGAACGATGCGAACGCCGGCAGCTATGACGCCAGCGGTTCCCGCACAAATGCAGGCAGCCTGTTAAACAGCATGTACAGCGCGTATCTTTGAACACAAGGAAAAACATGGGATCTTATTGCCCCTGTCTTCGGAAAGGCAGGGGCTTTTCATGGCAGGGCCGCCGAAAGGAAAATGCCGCTTCGAGGCCGGCGGCCCGCCGGCGAGCAGGAGTCGGATACCCTCCCCCTGCTCGATCAGGAGCGCTGTGGAAGATCCTGTGGATCTGATGATGCTTCAGTATGGGGATAATGATGAACAAAGCCAGAGCAATGCAGCTTCAGGGCGACCTGATCTTTATTCTGACCGGGATCATGGCCACCAGCACCAGTGTGGTGGCAAGTGATTTAAGAGACCGCTTCGGTTTCGACTATGGCCTGACCGGGACGCTGCTTTCCTTTTTCAATCTGGGCACCTTTATCGTGGGCTTTCTTTCGGGGATCCTGGCGGCAAAGCTGGGCCTGAAGAAAAGCTCGCTGCTGCTTGCCCCCACCTTTACGCTGGGCTTTGTCCTGCTTGCCCTCTTCGGCATGCCGGGGATTCTGATGGCCGGCTTTTTCCTGATCGGCGCCGGCCGCGGAATGGTGACGAACACCTGTAATGTGATGGTAGGAGAGAGCGCGGAGAATAAGACAAGGGCGCTGAACCTGCTGCATGCCTGTTATGCCGTGGGCGCGCTCCTTTCCCCGGTGCTGATCATGGCGATCACCGGCTTCGGGCCTTCCGCCCCCTCGCTTGTCCTTGCCGTCCTGGGGCTGCCTTTGGTCTATATCGTGGCGATCTCCGGGCTTTCCACGAAACCCCAGACAAAGGAACAGACGAAGGGGGATCTGAATTTCTTAAAATCTCCCCGGTTCATTCTGCTGACACTGATCCTCATGTGCCAGAACGGCGCGGAGACGGCTGTGGTCAGCTGGGTGGTCACCTATTATAAGGATGCCGGCGTCTTCGGCCCCGAGCTTTCCAATTACACGCTGACGATCATCTGGGGCGCCACCCTTGTGGGCAGGCTTCTCGTGGCCTTCGTGCTGCCGATCAAGAGTCCGCCGAAATCGCTGGTGGTCATGGGCGTTCTGGCTTCGATCTCTTACGCTCTCCTGATGTTCTGCCATACCGGGCTTACGGTGGCCGGGGGTCTGGCGCTTTTTGCGCTGTCCCTCGCGGGCTCCAACCCCACCGCCGTGTCCTGCGCGGGGAAGGAGCTTACTCCTATGAGCCTTTCGATCATGCTGCCTACCGCCTCCGTTGCCCAGATCCTGATGCCCTGGATCATCGGGCTTGTGGCGGACCGGGCCGGGCTTGAGGCCGGGATGAGCTTAAACCTGATCCCCTGTATCGGACTGGCCGTGGCCGCATTTTTCTTCTGGCGGCTGAAGGAGAGGGAAAGAGCAGCGCAGCAGCCTGCCGCCAAATGAGCGGATCAATACGGCGATCGCGATGCTAACGGATCGCCTTTCCACGAAAGAAATTCTCCAGCTTTTCCCGGAGCCCTGCTCTGTCGATCGTTTTTAAGAGGTAGTCTGCAGGCTTCAGGGAAAGCACCTTCATGATGCTGCCCCGATCGCTTTTTCCCGTGAGGAACATCACGGGAATGTCGGAGGTCTCCGCTTCCGAGCGGATCATTTCCAGCACCTGCGGCCCGGAGGTCACGGGCATTTCATAATCCAGCAGGATCAGATCCACGGAGCTTTTGGCCAGATGCGTGATCGCCTTCATCCCGGAATTTACCATCGCGACCCGATATTTGTCCTTCAGCCAGTCGAAGATCATGCTCATATAGGAAACATCGTCGTCCACGATCAGAATGCTCTTTCTTCGCTCATGGACGGCCTCGTCGGAAAGATA
>CAMOOZ010000157.1 GCA_946621895.1 uncultured Lachnospiraceae bacterium
AAGCTGATGTCTGGTCACCATCCAGAAATAGTGAATCGTGCGCTTCATCCGGAGTCCTTTCTGTATTATACATCTGCTCAGCGCCCCATTCACAAAGCTGCGAAGCGGCTTTTCGCCGATGCCGTTTGCTCCTGTGCTGACCAATAACAAAAAAAGGAGGAGCCCGCTCCTGCGAGCTCCCCCATTCTCTCATGTTTTTTCATCTTTGGGAAGCACCGGTTCAGCTGCCCACTGCTCTCCCTCAGGCTTCGCGTCAAAACGCGCCGCGATCCGCCCTTCCCCGGGGTTTATCCCTCGATGGCGATGTATTTCTTCTCCTCCACCTGGGGCTTCTCCTCCTTCTTCGGCACGGAAACCTTTAAGATGCCGTCCTCGAATTTCGCCTTGATATCCTTCTCGGTGATGTCCTCGCCCACATAGAAGCTTCTGGAGCAGCTGCCGTAATAACGCTCTCTCCTGATGTACTTGCCCTTCTCATCCTTCTCATCCTTGTCGGATTTGTTCGAGGCCGTGATCACCAGATAGCCGTCCTTCAGCTCCGCGTTCACATCCTCCTTCTTATAGCCCGGAAGGTCGATGTCCAGCTCGAAGCCGCCCTCATGCTCTCTGATATCCGTCTTCATGATGTTCGTGGCCGGTGTGTTGTAGCGAACCACATTCTTTGCGGGTCTTGTGAAATCATCAAAGAAATCATCAAATAAGCTCTCTCCGAAAATGCTGGGTAATAACATAATCCACCTCCTTTATTTCTCTGTCCTTTGGGCCCGAACTTTTTTCTTCGCCTTCAGACAGGTGCTTGTGTTGTTTGGGGCTTCGGTGCTTTCTCTTTCCTGTTCCCTCAGCCCTTTGTTTCCTTCGATGATTATGTTATACCACTCTTGTTAGCACTCGTCAATAGTGAGTGCTAACAATTTTTATATGCCGAACACATTTAAGTGTTGTGTTTCGTTTACTGTATTTTCTCTCATAACGGCCCACTGTTTCCCGATCTCATATGGACACGGGATAAGCAGTTCCCAAGCGTTGATCATTCGCTTCCTGTCACAGCAGCCCCTGTTTCAGCAGACCGCCCTGCAGGGCAACTCATCGATGATCTCCTCCAGCGTTTCACCGCTTTCCATCCGGCTGCAGAAGCGCTCCGTACACCGCTTATACCGGTCAAACAGTCTTCTGGACCTTTCCTCATTGCCATAGACCTTCCAGCAGCCCACGCATTTCACCCCTGCCCGGCAGTCCTTCATAAAGCCCTGCACATCCTCTGGAGGGTAGCCCAGAAACAGTCCGATTTCATGGGGAAACTGCTGATCGTGCATCAGGTGTCCGATCAGGGAAACGATGCAGCATTCCGGGCGGCCGCAGGGATAACCCTTTTCCTTCAGGATCCGCCTGGCTTCGGGAGCGGAAAGATCGCGGTTCAATGCTTCCGGGCGATAGAGATACAACAGGGTTTTCCCCTGCTCACTCCGAAGGGGGAGAAGCCTTAAGCCCTTGCGCGTAAGCCTTCTGTTCAGCTGTCGGATCGCATCGGTAATGCCGGGCGAGCTGCCCTGTTCGAGAAACATGCTGCCGGTCTTGATCCCGGCAAGCGTCGGTGCGCAGTATTCCACAAGGGAGGAGATCAGCATTTTTCCAGTCCTCTCGGAAACCGGTAACAAATTAATTAACGGTTTCTTACTCACAGATCCGGGTTGACGCGGATCCGCGTCAGGCCGGGCGCGCCGCGCGATCAGGCGCGCGAGGCGGGGAACGAAAAACGCCCTATCCGGGTCGACATGCCGAGCGGAAACCCGGATAGGGTGTTCATCCACAGGAAATTTTATGGGACTTACCAAAGTTAGAATTAACTAACTATGGATAGAATATACTATCTCCTCACTGTTGTCAAGCTTTTTTCCTCACTGCTTTATCCCCAGAGCTTCGTCCTGGCCTCCGCGGTGAGGCCTCCCCGCTGGTCATAGAACATGCTGGAGGAGACCGTTCCCTTAGTCACATAAAAGCGGTCGCTCCCCTCAAAACGGGAAAGCTCGATATTCACCTTGTTTCCGGCGGCATTGCTCTGTATCCAGTAAACGATATTCAACCGCCCAAGCTGCTCAAGACTCTGCTTATTCAAAGCGTCTGTGTTTGGCGCGTGATAATGCAGCGCCACGGTCAGGGGTCTCGGGGGGTGAAAGCCGTTTGCCGAAACAGAGCCTTCAAAATAGGCTCTGGGAAGCCAGCGGTATTCATCATCCTTCAGGCGGTCATTGAAATAGGGATCCCACCCGGCTCTGCCGGTGCCGCCCCCCTCGGTAAAGCCCCTGCCGAAGGGCTCCAGATCCGCGTAGAGGTATTTCATCATGCTCATGCCAGTGTCATAATCCGCGGTAAGGGCCATTACGGAATACACAAAATAGGCCGCCACGCTCCCCGGATCATGCACATCCACGCAGGTCTGCAGCTGCGCAAGGCTCTCCACCGGCGGATCCGCCAGCACGATTTTCCTGTCCTTTGTCCATTCCGGCTGCAGCCCTGATACGGCGCCGGAGACTGCCCCCGACACCGCGCCGCTCACCGCATTCATCATCTGATCAAATAAACCCATGGCTATTCCTTTCTTTTACCCACTGCGCAAGCGCCTCGATCCCCTCCCCCGTCTTTGCGCAGACGGGGAGCACCTCGATCCCGGGATGACGCATTCCTGCGTTTTGCGTAAACGCCTCGATGTCAAAATCAAACAGCGCCATCGTAGCGGTCTTCTTCACCAGCACCAGCTCGAAGACCTAAAGTATCCGCGGGCATTTTAACGGCTTGTCGTTTCCCTCCGGCAC
>CAMOOZ010000158.1 GCA_946621895.1 uncultured Lachnospiraceae bacterium
GGAGGCGGCCGAAACGGCACCCACAGAAGCCGCCGGCACGAAAGGGGCGGGACGCGCCGATGCAGAAGGCGGCGGCGCAGAAGCTGTCGGCACGGAAGCCGCCGCCGCGGAGGGCACAGGAGCTGCCGCCACGGAAGACGCCGGAGCGGTCGGCACAGGGGCTGCCGGCGCGGAAGACGCCGGCACGGCCGGTGACTGATCCGCCGGAACAGTCTTCAGCGGCTCCGGCACCACACGGATCATCTCCTCTTCTTCTTTTTTCTTCCGCTGATCCGCCAGATTGAAGGCCTCCTGCACAGCCTGCAGTTCGGAAAGCTCCACCGGGGCCGGCCTCACATCCGGCTCCTCCGCAAACTTTGCAAGGATCTCGCCGGTCTCAAAGCGCAGCTTATCCTCGATGCTCCTGCGATAAGCGGCCTGATCCTCAAGCCGTTTCCTTTCCCAGTCCTGCATCACATCGCCGATCCGCATCTGTCCGGTGATCTGCTTTTCCGCTTTCGCCTTGTCCGGCATTACCAGCTGAAGCTGCCCGTCCCCTCCCTCGGCGATCAGTGAATCCAGCTCCTGGCCGCTTCTCGGCCTTTTCTGACCGCCGGCAATGGCGCGGGAAAGGCCCGGCGTGGCCGGAACGCTCATCAGCGGCGCGGAGGCTGCCTCTTCGCCGGCTGCCTCCGCCCGGGAAAGGGGGGCCGGCGAAACGCTTCTTACCGCCTCCTGCTTCCTGCCCGAGGTGATCCTGTCCTGGCCGAAGCCGGAAATATCCTTGACCATGGGGACTCTTGTGCCCAGAGGAGGGATATCCCCGCTGTTGAATTTATCCAGCACTTCTCCCACCGTGGTGCTTAATACCTCCTGGAGATTCCTCGCGAGCTCCGCCTCCATGCTGCTCTGGAGGTTCATTGTGCTGTAGGGATCTCCGTCTATCGTCTTGACACTGATATCCATCGTGGAACCGTCCATAAAATCCGGGATCAGGGGCGGGGTCTGCGGATCCACAGGCGCCTGCGCGGCCGGATATGCGGCCTCCTGCGGCGCATAGGCGCTTCCATAGGCGCCGCCGTTATACGCCTCTGCAGGCCAGGCATTCTGATCATAGCCGGCCTGGACATAGGCGCCCTGATCATATGCCGTCTGCGCATAGGCAGGCTGAGCATATGGCGTCTGCGCATAGGCGGACCCGTCATAGCCCTGCCCATACGCTCCCCCATCATAGACGGACTGGGCATAGGCGGACTGGTCGAAGCCTGTTTGAGGATAAGCGTTCTGCGGATAGCCGTTTACCGCGCGGGCATCTGCTTCATAGCCGGCCTCCTGCGCATAGCCGCTTTGCGGAAAACTGTTTTGCGCATAGGCGTCCTGCGGGTAAGCAGGCTGATCGTAGCCCTGCGGCATGGCACTCCCGGCATAGCCTCCCTGCGCATGAGCCGCCTGCTGAGGCGCTTCGTAGGCTGCCTGCGCGCCGGCATTGGGATCGATCCCGAGGCTTCCCTTTCCCTGAGCGGCCTCCATGCCGTAGATCCGGGTGGGGGAGCTGCTGGAGAGCTCCCTGCCCTCGGCAAAGGCCTGCTCCACCGCATTTAAGTGGGTGTGCTGGCCTTTTAGCGCAAGTGCCCTGGCCCTGTATTTGCCCTCGCCATACCAGGTGCAGATCATGTCGCACTGCTCCACGCACTTGCGTTCCATGCCGGCCCGGTGATAGAGCATGGCCAGCTCATACATCCATTTCTCTTCCTTCTGGTTTCTCTGAAACTCCTCCAGCAGGGATATCCGTTCCTCGATGCCGACATCCTGCGCCACATAAAGCCTGTAAAGCAGCTTGTATTTTCCGGGATCATCGGGGAAAAGATGATTGAATTCCTGATAGTAAAGCGTGGCCTGTCCCACATCTCCCTGCCTCACGCAGAGTTCACAGAGAGAGAAGATAATGGGGCGGGAGCCGGGCTGGCGTTCATAGGCCATTTCCATGATGTTCCTCGCATCCTCGATGCGGCCCACCAGCTTATAAAGGTCGGAGATGATGCACAGCTTTGAAGGAGATTTTACCCTGCGCCAGTCAATGGAATCCGCGATCAGGGCAGCTTCATCAAATTCCTTTTCTTTGATCAGCTCCTGTATTTCCGAAAGATGTATCTTAAATTCAAATTTATCCAAAACCTGCCTCCAGATCTACCCAGGGTTTACACAGACTGTTTCAGTTTAACATAATCTTGTATTGGGTGTCAAAAAACAGCGCAATATCTTGCGTTTGTTTTTCACGGGCATTGCTTTATAATGAACGCATGATCAATGAAGAATATCTGACACGAACCATCGACTGGAAAGGGCTCTTCGATGAGAAGACGCTCGAGGAAGCGAAGCAGCTTCTGAACGCCAGAAGATTTAAGAACTTTACCTTTTCTCCCAGCTCGGCAAAGGCCACCGTGCAGGATCTTTCCGGAAGGACCTCTTATCAAGTCACCGTCGGCGGAGCTCCCGCGAGCTATTCCGACAGCTGGGAATCCCGCGCCTTCCGCTGCAGCTGCCCGCACCGCAGCTCCTTTTATTACGGCCAGCGGGTGTCCCCCTGCGCCCATAAGGCGCTGGTGCTGATGCTGTGGGAGAAGGGACACGGGCCATGGACCTTCCGGGAATCCGAGGAGGAGCATGCATACAGACTCCTGCGGGAACAGGAAAGGGAGGAACGGGATCGCCGTGAGGCGCTGAAGGCTGAAACCCGGAATATTCCCGAGTCTCCCCTGAAGATCCTTCCGCCGAAAAAACAGGGGGACAGGATTCCCTTTTTCGACCTGCACAAGCTTCTCGAAAAGGAAAGGACCTCGCTTTATGCGCTGACGCGCGCAGAGGAGCTGCTGAAGGCAGGCGAAGCCTCCCTCTCTTCGGCAGAGCTCTCCTATCATTCCTCCGGGGCGCAATGCCTCGATGTGACGGGGGTGACCACTGACATTCTGGAGGAGTGCCGTGTCAGGCTGACCCTGCTGATGGACGGGCTGGACGAGGTCCGATGCAGCTGTTCGGATGCCTGGCATTACGGGCTTACTTACTATGCCGATCCGGCGCAGCACAAACGGGAGCTTTGCGGGCATGTGCTGGCCGTATGCCGCCTGCTTGCGGATCATCTGCAGAAGGAGGACCCCGGCGATGCCACCGACCGGGCGGCCGAGCGGCTTTTCAGCGCATTCCAGAACATTACCGAGGCCAAAGAAATATCCGAAGAAGGAAAAACCGAGGAGCGTCAGAGAACGCTTGTCCTGACACCGCTGATCCAGATCAGCGGAGACGATCCGCTCTTAAGCTTCCGCATCGGCAGGACCGGCGCAAAAGCCTATCTGCTGAAAAATCCCCGGGCGCTGATCAATGCTTATGAGGACGGCGGCTCCCTTTCCGTCGGAAAAAACCTTACCGCGGATTTTTCCAGGGAGGATTTCACGGAGGAAAGCATGCCCTGGCTGACCTTTCTGCGCCAGCGGATCAGTGAAACGGATGATGTGAACGAACGGCTGAACGCAAGGAGCCGTTTTTACTACGGGACCACGCTTTCCGTGTCCAATAAGGAGACCCTGACCGGAACCTATCTGGATCGTTTCTATACGCTGACCGAGGGGAAAAGCGTGGAAGCCGGCGCCTCCGGAAGAGGCGGGACGAAAAGCATCCAGGTGGGCCATGTCAGTCCGCGGATCACGCTGAAGGCAGAGGCCCTCACAAAGGAGGACGGCGAGGTGATCGGCCTTGCGGTCCGCGGTGAGATGCCCATCATCCTGAACGGCGCCCTGGATCTCTATTTTCTTGATGCTGCCCACCTGAGCAGGAGCACGGCGGAGGAGGTCGAAGCCATCTATCCCCTGGCAGCGGCGGCAAACGGCAGCCGGAAGCTGCTCTTCCGGGTCGGAAAGACCGGCCTCAGCGAATATTACTACCGCATCCTGCCGGAGCTGCTGGCCAATCCCTATGTGTTTTATGAAGACAGCAACGCCGGCCCGCTGGAAGAGATCCTACCTCCCGAAGCAATCTTCTCCTTCCGTCTGAGCTATGACAGGGATCAGGACATTCTCTGCAAAGCCATGGTCTCCTATGAGGATCGGGAGTATCCTCTCTGGCTGCCCCCCGGAGAGGGAGAGTATCACGACATACGCCAGGAGGAACGGGTAAAGGAGGCGCTGGGGAAATACTTTGCCGTTTCTCCGGAGGGCTTCACCGCCGATGGGGACGAGGACACGCTTTACCGGATCCTGACGGAGGGGGTCAGCGAGCTTTCCCGCTTCGGCGAAGTCCGGGGGACAAAGGAATTCAGGCTGGAGCTGGTCCGGCCCGCTCCCTCCATGGGAGTGGGTGTTTCGGTGGAGAGCGGGCTGATGGAGCTTTCTTTGCTTTCCGAGGATCTGAAGGAAGAGGAGCTGCTGGCCATCTGGAACAGCTACCGGCTGAAGAAAAAATACTATCGTCTTGGCTCCGGGGAATTCGTGAGCCTGACCAATGCCCCCCAGCTGGACTCCTTCGATGCGCTCGCGGGCTCTCTGGAGCTTTCTCCGGAGGAGCTGATGGGCCATTCCGTGAAGCTGCCGCTCTACCGGGCCCTTTATCTGAATAAGATGCTGGAAGCGCATGACGAGCTTTCCGCCGACAGGGACAAAACCTACCGCCGGCTGATCAACAGCTTCAACACCATCCGGGACGGGGAATACGAGTCCCCTTCCGAGCTTTCCGGCACCCTGCGCCCCTACCAGCTTTACGGCTATAAATGGCTGCGGACACTGGACGCGGCCGGCTTCGGCGGGATCCTGGCGGATGAGATGGGTCTCGGGAAAACAGTCCAGATGATCGCCCATCTGGAGGCCTTAAGGGAGGAAAACACGCTCACCCTGAGCCTGGTGGTATGCCCCGCCGCCCTGATCTATAACTGGCAGGAGGAATTTTCCCGCTTTGCCCCGGCGCTGAAGACGGCAGTGGCGGCGGGCGGAATAAAGGAAAGGAGAGCGCTTTATCAGTCCCTGAAGGAGAAAAAGAAAGAAAATCCCCTGGTGCTGATCACGGGCTATGAGCTGCTCCGCAAGGATATCGCCTGGTACGAGCCCTTAAGCTTTCACACCATGGTGCTCGATGAAGCCCAGCATATCAAGAATATGAAGGCAGCTGTGACCAAGGCGGTCAAAGTGATAAAGGCCTCGCACCACTTTGCCCTGACCGGCACGCCCATTGAAAACCGGCTTTCCGAGCTCTGGAGCATTTTTGATTTCCTGATGCCCGGCTTTTTCTACCGCCATGAGGAATTCCAGCGCCGTTTTGAAACCCCCATCACAAAAAACAAGGAGGAAGCCGCCACCAGGCGCCTGAAGGATATGGTTTCCCCCTTTTTGCTGCGCCGGCTGAAAACAGATGTGCTCAAGGACCTTCCCCCCAAGCTGGAGGAGGTCCGCTACGCCCGCTTTGCGGAGGAGCAGCGCAAGCTTTACGATGCGCAGGTGGTGCGGCTGCGGAGCATGCTCGGTTCAATGGCCGGGGGCGGGAGCCAGGCAGGAAAGGAAAAGATCGAGATCTTCGCGGAGCTGATGCGGATCCGGCAGATCTGCTGCGATCCCTCCCTCGTCTTTGAAAATTATAACGGGGAGAGCGCAAAGCGGGAAGCCTGCCTGACCCTTGCGGAAAGCGCCATCGAGGGCGGCCACCGGATGCTGATCTTCTCCCAGTTTGCCTCCATGCTGGAGCTTCTGGAAAAGGATCTGCAGGAACGCGGGATCTCCTGCTTCATGCTCACGGGAAAGACGCCGAAGGAAAAACGCCTTACCATGGTCCATTCCTTTAACGAGGGAAGCTGCCCGGTGTTTCTGATCTCCTTAAAGGCCGGCGGCACGGGCCTTAACCTGACCGGCGCGGACATCGTGATCCATTACGATCCCTGGTGGAACCTGGCGGTCCAGAACCAGGCCACGGACAGGGCCCACCGGATCGGGCAGACAAAGCAGGTAACCGTCTATAAGATCATCGTAAAAGACACGATCGAAGAAAAGATTCTGAAAATGCAGGAGGCGAAGAAGGATCTGGCGGAGGCTGTGCTCTCCGGCGAAGAAAGCTCGCTTTTCCGTCTCTCGGCCGAGGAACTGATGGATCTGCTGTAAAGCAGCCTCCCGGGGGCGGGACGATGCCTCATCCGATCCGGCTCACTGCTTTTGCCCTATTGGATCGGATTTAAGGGGGCAAAGGAGAAGCTCACATCCTTCGGCGAAGAATCGATCTCCACGGTGTAGCTCCTGGTCCGATAGCCCTCAAGCCGCAGCGTGATCACATGGCTGCCCGGCACCTTCGCAAAATCCACCGGCAAGACCCCCACATAGCTGCCGTCCAGATAGGCCTCCGCTCCCGCGGGGGCCTCCAGCACGATGCGATAAGCCGAATCCTCCCCCACCTGCGCTTCGGTAATATAGGTGATCGCCGGATTTGAGGGGGTCATGGCGCTTTCCCCGTTTCCGGAAACGGTATTCGAAGCATTGCCGGAGACGCTTTCCCCGGGCAGCGCCGTATTGCCGGACACGGACATACCGGTTTCCCCCTCTCCCCGCCGCTCCGGCTCCAGCTGGAGGCTCACATTCGCCCCCTCCGCTGCCACCCGGATATACTGGGTCAGGCTCTCATAGCCCTCAGCGGAAAGATCCAGCCGGTGAAGACCGTATTCCAGCGGCACGGGCTCCGCGTAATCCGTCAGCTCCCCGTCGATCTTTAACACTGCCCCCTCCGGAAGGATCGTGAAGATGATCCTGCCGGTCTTTACCTCCTCGATCTCGGCATCGGAAAGATCCAGCACCGTCTCCCCGTTTCTTTGCACATTGATGCTCTCCACCGTCCGCTTTCCCCCGTTTTCCACGATCACATCGCTTTTCCCTTCGGGAACGGCCAGCAGCATGCCCTTTGTGACTCTGGCGATCACCCGCTCGCCCACGGTGATCCAGCCGCCGAGGAAGTACTCCTCCCCGGTAAGCCGCAGATAGCCATGTCCTTCTTCGATGGAGAGGGAAAGCACCTTGTGTCCGAGTCCCCAGGCGCTCAGCTTGTCCGCCGGATTGATGTCCATCAGCCCGGCGCTTTTTCCTTCGGAAAAGACCTTCAGATCCTCCCCGATGCCGTACTCCGTCCCGCCGATCTTCATTGACGAGGCGCCTGCCTTCAGCTCATACCGGCTGATCCCCTGATGGTTCCAGGCATCGGGGGAGATCATAAAGGAATTCAGATGCTTTTTCCCTTTGAGAAAGGTGATATTGGCCACAAGGCCCGGGGCAAGCTGCCCGGGGGTGATGCCCTGAAAATATTTGTCGTAGAACCGGGTGGTGCCGTCATAGGAGAGGGTATAGGTTTTGCCGGCGCGCAGATTATAGAAGGTCATGAAAAGACCCTCCTGATCCGCGGACATGAACAGCGCGGCCTCATCCTGGGAATCATATTCCGTGGGGCCGTAGGCGGTGAGATATTTTCCCTTCGCCGCGCTGCCCCCCGGCGTGGTCGTCACGGGGTTTTTCCCCTTTCCGCAGGAAACGAGGAACGCCGCAAGCAGCAAAAGGGCAGCGATCCCTAATTTTTTTCCGCTTCCCCGTACTTTTTCCAAAGCTGTTTTGCCGCCTCCAGAAGATACTGCCTGCTGTTTAACTCCGGGGCATCCATGATCTGCTCCAGAAGCTCCTGCAGGATCTTTCCGATCAGCCTCCCCTCCGGGACCCCGATGGCGATCAGATCCGATCCGGTGATCTTCAGGTCCTTAATGCGCACCGCATCCCCGGAAAGCCGGATTCCGCAGATCCTGCCGGTAATGTCGGAAAGGCCCTTCAGCTTTTCCTCCCGCATATAGTCGCTCTGTGCCAGAATATCCGCGCGAAGGACCTCCAGGAGCATTTCCATGTTCTCATCCCCGGCCCTCGCCATCAGGCGCCGCAGCTCCCTGTCTGTCATCGGTGTCCGGATTTCGTGATTGGCCACCAGGAGCTTCACCTTTTCCACAGTCTTGTTATCGAATTTCAGACGCCGCAGGATTTTTCCCGCAAGCCTTTCCCCTTCCTTCGCATGACCGTGGAAATGGTCGATCCCTTCCGCGTCCGTGGTCCTGCAAAGGGGCTTTGCGATATCATGCAGCAGGATCGCCAGTCTGGCCTGCAGGATCTGCGGCGGCTTTAAGCCCATGCCCGGAGGGAGCTCCAACTTTTCTCCTTTCGGAAAATGGCGGAAAAGCGCCTCCGCAAGCGCCGCGGCCTTCAGCGCCCGAAGGATATGCATGCCCACATTATAGCTGTGGTGGGGATTATTCTGCGGTGTTTCCATGCATCGGTCGAATTCCGGGAGAAACACCTTCGTCAGCCCAAGCTCGCAGGCCACCCCAAGCCTTTCCGGGAAATCCCCCAGGAGGAGCTTTTTTAACTCCGCCTGGATCCGCTCGGGACTCACCAGGGAAAGCCTTTCTGCAAGGGGCGGGATCGCCGCGCGCGTCTCCTCCTCCAGCACAAAGCCAAGCTGCGCGGAAAAGCGCACGCCCCTGAGCATTCTCAGGGCATCCTCGGAAAATCGGCGGGAAGGCTCCCCCACGGCTCTCAGCAGGCCGTTTTCCAGATCCGCGACGCCGCCGTGGAGATCGATCAGCCCCTCCTCCTCCCCGTAGGCCATCGCATTGATCGTAAAATCCCGGCGTTTCAGATCCTCCTCCAGACTGGTGGAGAAGACCACATGATCCGGATGACGGGCATCCCCATAGCAGCCGTCGATGCGATAGGTCGTGACCTCAAAACCGGTTTTGCCGGAGAGCACCGTGACAGTGCCATGCTTTAGGCCTGTGTCCACTGTTCGCGGAAACAGCGCCTTTACCTCCTCCGGCTTTGCCGAGGTGGTCACATCCCAATCCTCCGGCGTTCTGTCCAGCAGGGCATCACGAACACAGCCCCCTACGGCATAGGCCTCAAAGCCGGCTTCCTTTAAGGTGGCGAGGATCCGTTTCAGCGGCTCCGGCAGCGTCAGCTTTTTTTCCGCAAGCGCGATACCCTCCGCCATGGATCAGTACGCCCTTCCCCAGTACACCATGTGCTTTGCCTTTTTCCCGCAGCATACACAGGTGTCCGAAAGCTCCTCCTGCACAAAGGGGATGCATCGGCTGGTCACGGAAAGCTCCTCCTTGATCTTATCCTCGCATGCCCTTTCCCCGCACCACATGGCACGGACAAATCCGGATTTCTCCGCAAAGATCTGCTTAAACTCCTCATAATCCCGGGCTGTCCAGGTATGCTCCTCCAGATGCTTTCTTGCCCGCTCCAGCATCTCCTTCTGCATCTGCGGAAGAAGCTGCGCGGCGCGTGCCGGCGCCTCCTCAAGGGAAACCTCCAGCTTTTCCCTCGTATCCCTTCTGCAGAGCAGGCATTTCCCTGCCTCCAGATCTCTCGGCCCGAGCTCGAGCCTTAAGGGGATCCCGCGCATCTCCTGCTCCGCAAACTTAAAGCCCGGGCGCTTGTTTGAATCATCAACCCTTGCCCGGATGCCGGCGGCATTCAGTCTCTCCGCCAGCTCCCTGACCTTCTCCAGCACGCCCTCTGCCTGCATCTGCACGGGGATCAGAACAACCTGCGTGGGCGCCAGCGCAGGAGGCAGCACGAGTCCGTCGTCGTCGCCGTGAACCATGATCAGCGCCCCGATGACCCGGGTGGTCATTCCCCAGGAGGTCTGGTGTACATAGGAGAGCTTATTCTCCTTATCCGCATACTGGATGCCGAAGGCTCTTGCGAAGCCGTCGCCGAAATTATGGCTGGTGCCGGACTGCAGCGCCTTGCCATCGTGCATCAGCGCCTCCACCGTATAGGTTGCGGCAGCGCCGGCGAATTTTTCCTTATCCGTCTTTTTCCCCTTCACCACGGGGATCGCCAGGAATTCCTCCAGAAAATCCGCGTACACATTCAGCATCCGGATCGTTCTCTCCTCGGCCTCCTCGGCAGTGGCATGGGCGGTGTGCCCCTCCTGCCAGAGAAATTCCCTGCTGCGCAGAAAGGGCCTCGTCTCCTTTTCCCAGCGTACCACGGAACACCACTGATTCAGATTCTGTGGCAGATCCCGCCAGGACTTGACGGCATTCTTATAATAATCGCAAAAGAGCGTCTCTGAAGTGGGGCGGACGCAGAGCCGCTCGGGCAGCTCCTCCAGCCCGCCGTGGGTGACCCAGGCCACTTCGGGGGCAAAGCCCTCCACATGATCCTTTTCCTTTTCCAGCAAAGACTCCGGGATAAACAGCGGAAGATACGCGTTTCTCACTCCCGTTTCCTTGAATCTCCGATCCAGCTCAGCCTGAATTCTTTCCCATAGCGCATAGCCCTCGGGCCTGATCACCATACAGCCCTTGATCGAGGTGTAGTCGATCAGCTCGGCCTTCAGCACGATATCTGTATACCCCTGCGCAAATTCCTTATCTCTGGAGGTGATCGCCTCCACCAGCTTTTTCTCCGCCATTATCTGTTTTCCTTTCCGTATAAACAAATGGGATCATACCTTTTGATGCTCTGATCATTAACAATAGGAAACGAACTAAGTGCCTGTAATTCGTTTCCCCCGCCGGCCGCGGGCTGCGAAGCAACATATTTCCTTTGTGAATGCGATGCATTCACAATCCGTGGCAAAAACTATGCGAAGCATAGTTTGCGATCCCTCCCCGGAGGGGTTATCGTAAATCCATTTACGATAATTATCATAAAAGAAAATGTAGGGAGAATCAAGCC
>CAMOOZ010000159.1 GCA_946621895.1 uncultured Lachnospiraceae bacterium
CCCCTGATCGAGGAGGCCTACGGAAAGGGGAAGGAGAGCATCACTGCGGCGGATCTCCTGGGAGATGCGGATTCCTTCATGGAATTCCATATGATGACGGCCGAGCTTCCGCCTCCGGCGATCAATTCCATTCCCACCTGGGATGACGGACAGGGCACGGACGAGAAGGCGGAGAATGCAGGCTTCAGGCTGATGGGGCAGCGCTTCTCCATCGATGCCGTGATCTTTGAGCATCTGATCTATGACCAGGTGGACGCCGATCCTGCAGGGAATAAGAGAATGCTTCCGGACGCGCTGGATGTTCCGGCAGCCTTCGGTTCGGATCAGGCGTTATCGATCCTGGATAAGGAGATCGGCGCCACCGGTTTTGCGCATTATGCGGAGAATATGGAGAACCTCAGAAAGGGCCTTGAGCAGTCCGATGAGGGACTCTGGTCCGCCAGTCTTTATTCCGGGTGGCTGAACACCTTAAGACCGCTTCTCGAGGAAAAGGGAGACGGATATCTGCCCTTCATGCAGAGTGATCTCTGGCAGAGAAAGGATCTGGAGAGCTTTCTGGGAAGCTTTACCGAGCTGAAGCATGACACGATCCTTTACTCCAAGCAGGTCATGGCGGAAATGGGCGGCGGCGATATGGAGATCCTGGACGACAGAGGCTATGTGGAGCCCGAGCCCCTGGTCTTTGCCCGTTTCCAGGCGCTGGCGGACGGCACCGCCGAGGGGCTTAAGGATATGGGCCTGCTCCCTGCGGCCGCGGAGGAGGATCTGCGCAGACTCTCCTCGCTGGCGGAAAACCTGCGGAACATCGCCTTAAAGGAGCTTCGGGATGAGCTGCCCACGGAGGAGGAATTCGAGATCATCCGTTCCTTCGGCGGTGAGCTGGAGCATTTCTGGCACGAGGTGAATCAGGAAAACGCTGAGGAGGAATATTTCAGCAGCTCGATGTTCCCGGCGGCTTTGGTCGTGGATGTGGCCACGGATCCCAACGGCAGCGTCCTCCAGCTGGGAAACGGCAATCCTTCGGAGCTGGTATGCCTCATTTCAGTGGACGGAAAGCTGAAGGTGGCAAAGGGAGCGGTCTTTAACTTCTATCAGTTTGAATATCCGATGAGTGAACGGCTCACCGATAAGGAATGGCGTGTGATGATGGGGATCGATATGGATGAAAACGGCGAGTATCATTTTGAGAACACCGTGGACAAGCCTGCATGGACGATGCCCTATCGGCTTGAGCCGGACTACGAATACTGAAAGGACCGGCAGGAGGCTGCTTTGCTTCATCACGGTCTTTGCAGCCGCTTCCCTGCTCTTTACGCTGTGGTATGCCGGCGCCTTTTTGCCGGACTGGGTTCTCCTGCAAGACAGGTCCTTTGCCGATTCGGGCAGAGAATATGATCTGAAACGGGGACGGCTCCGGATCACTCGGGATAAGGCATTGTATTACGAAAGCCCTTCTGTCTGGAGGGTGCAGGATGCCCTTCTTCAGGATCTGGACAGGGACGGGCAAAATGAGGTGATCCTGCTCGTCTGGAAACGGGGCAGCTATGGAAACCACAGGCCAAGCTGGGTTTCGCGCGATGAGATAGCGCACTCTCAGCATATTTTCATCTACAAGCCGGAGAAGGAAAGGCTGCGGGCGATCTGGATGAGCTCCGCGCTGGACATAAGGGTCAGGGAGCTTGCGCCTGAAGGGGAGCACTTTCTGTGCGTCACGGAGCCGGACGGCAGAAGGAGCATCTGGGGCTGGATCACCTGGGGGCTGATGCTGGTGGGGCATACTCGCTAACGAAATTCGCTGCTGCGATCTCGTTAGCGGTATAACATTTTGCACACGGCCGCGCAAAGGAAATCTGCCGTTTTCACGGCGCGCGGACGGCGCATAGCATAGAGGGAAAAGCAATGAAATTCATCTCCTGGAATGTGAACGGGCTGAGAGCCTGCGTGAATAAGGGCTTTAAGGATTATTTTGACGCCGCCGGGGCTGATTTTTTCTGTGTGCAGGAGACCAAGCTGCAGGAGGGGCAGATCGACTTTGCGCCCGAGGGCTATCACTGCTTCTGGAATTATGCGGAAAAGAAGGGCTATTCCGGAACGGCTGTTTTTGCGAAGCATGCTCCCGAGCAGGTGACACTGGGGATCGGCATCGAGGAACACGACCATGAGGGAAGAGTGATCACGCTGGAGTATCCGGATTTTTATCTGGTCACCGTCTATACCCCCAATGCCCAGAGGGAGCTGACAAGGCTCTCCTACCGCATGGAATGGGAGGATGCCTTCAGAGATTATCTGCTGGGTTTAAAAGCCCGCAAAGGCGTTGTGGTCTGCGGGGATCTGAATGTGGCCCATCAGGAGATCGACTTGAAGAACCCGAAGTCCAATACCAAGAATGCGGGCTTCACGCCTCAGGAGCGGGAAAAAATGTCCCTGCTCCTGAACAGCGGATATGTGGATACCTTCCGTCACTTTTACCCGGATGCCCGCGACCGGTACAGCTGGTGGAGCTATCGCTTCCACGCCCGGGAGCGGAATTCCGGATGGCGCATCGATTATTTTATCGTC
>CAMOOZ010000160.1 GCA_946621895.1 uncultured Lachnospiraceae bacterium
ATCATCCTGCCGCAGATGGTCAAGATCGTGCTGCCCAGCGTGACCAACGAGGTGATCACGCTGGTGAAGGACACATCCCTTGTCTATTCTGTTTCCTATGTGGAAATGTTTGCCCTGGCCAAACAGATCGCTGCCGCCCAGACCACGGTGATGCCGTTCTTTGTGGCCGGGGTGTTCTATTATGTGTTCAATTTTGTCGTGGCCTGGACGATGGAGCGGATCGAAAAGGCACTGAGCTATTATCACTGAGAAGGAAGTATTTTGGAAGTTTTAAGTGTCAGAAATCTGAAAAAGACCTATGGCGCGAATGAAGTGCTGCATGGGATCAATCTGAGCGTGGAGGAGGGGGAGATCGTGTCCATCATCGGACGGAGCGGCTCCGGCAAGACGACCACGCTGCGCTTATGCACGCTCCTGGAGGACCCTACGGAGGGGGAGGTCAGCTTTCTGGGGCAGAGGGCAGTGCTGGCATCCGCCGGCAGGCTGCAAAAGCCCGGAAAGGATGAGCTGCGCCGGATCAAGGAAGCCTTCAGCCTGGTCTTTCAGAGCTTCAATCTTTTTCCCCATCGGAATGTGCTCCAGAATATCACCGACGCGCCGATCCATATCCTGCATCAGGACAGGCAGAAGGCGTATGCGAAGGCCAGGGAGCTGCTTGTGCGCATGGGGCTTGAGGAAAGAGAAAAGGCTTATCCCTGTGAGCTCTCGGGGGGGCAGTGCCAGCGGGTGGCGATCGCGAGGGCGCTGGCGATGGAGCCGAAGATCCTCTTTTTTGACGAGCCCACTTCAGCGCTGGACCCGGAGCTTACCGCCGAGGTCTTAAGAGTGATCAGGGGCCTTTCCGGACTGGGCATTACGATGGTGATCGTGACCCACGAAATGCAGTTTGCGAGGGAGATATCGAACCGTGTCCTTTTCATGGACGGCGGCGTCATTGCGCTTCAGGGGACGCCTGAGGAAGTCTTTTCGGCAGATCATTCCCGGATCAGGGAGTTTCTTTCCGGTTATAATACCTGAATCGAGCAGGAGGAGGGTATCCGACTCCTACTCGCCCCGCCCGCCGCACTAGGGTAAAGCCATAAAATATAGTAAGCGAACAAAGCAATTGCGGTTTGAGCTTGCTCAAACCCGCAATTATTCTGCGAGCGACGATATCCAAAACGAATTTATTTAATTCGTTTTGGATACATTTGCGCGGCCGTACGAATAAAACAACCCCGCCGCAATCATCCTGCGGCGGGGTTTTCTGATGATAATCGGCTGTTCCGATCACAGTCTCATGATTATTTCGCCATACTGAGCAGCATTACCAGCTGATCACCACTTAGCGTCTCGATCAGCTTCGTTGCGGCGGCATCACCGGTTGTACCGGTACCGGTGATATCCAGACCGCCGGCAGCCAGCAGATAGCCAAGCTGCTCATCGGACAGCGTTGCGATGAATTTGCTCATGTTGTCATCACCTTTGAAGGTGGCTCTTACATCAGCCATGGAGACAGCGGGTGCAGCATCAGCCTTCGTATCGACCTTTACCTTCGTATCGTCTGCCTTCTCCTCAGCGGCAGCAGGGATCTCAGTCCCTGCAGGTGCGCACACCACAGCATAGGAAGCCACATTGGGCGTGGTCTCGATGGAAAGGATGTTGGTGTTGGGATTCATATCCTCAAGCACTGCCACATCGCCGCCCTCTCTTACGCGGATGGCGCAGAGCTTATAATCCGGATTGTTGGAGCCGATGCCCAGGAAGAGCTCATAGGTGGCGCTGGTCTCAGGAAGCTCGGTGAGTTTATCGGTGCTGTCCACCAAAGCAAAGGAACCATCGAAATAACCGACAACAGTACCGCCGATCTCGGCAGCCTTGGCATCCAGCATAGCCTTCGCGTTGGTGCTCTGTGCGGGAAGGTCATAGAATCTGGCGATCAGGCCATAACCCTCTTTTCCGCCGAAGGAATTCAGCAGCTGATGCGCGGGCGTACGGACCGCCACCGGCACGGAGCTCACGGCATACACACCGGGCACCGTGGTGGGGAAGAAGGACTTCTCCATGTAGAAGGCGGGAGCCATTTCCTTATTCGTGTCGCTGCGCTCAGGCATATAATAAGAAGAAGGATCTCCGGTCAGCGTCTGCGGAACACTGCCTTCCGCATCGGACGCATTCCAGTTGCCCCAGGTGCTCCAGTACCGGTAATCCCCCCAGCCGCTGTCATTTTTGCCCGCGGCATTTGCGGTCAGCCCAAGCGCGAAGATCATCGTCATCGCAAGGGTCAGACTCAAGACTTTTCTGAAACTCTTTTTCATTGCTTTTTCCTCCTTGTCTGAAAAAATTAACACCTCTGCGGCGGAGACATACCCCGCCTGACATCGGCTACCCACTACTTTTATCTTAATACAATCCATGTCTTCAGTCAATGATCATTTAAGGGTCTGGACGAGCCGAATACCGCGGAAGAATTTCATAACAGTTGTTTACAAATATCCTTCAAGATGCTATATTTGACAGGATTGTAAAGAATTCTGTTCATTATGACGGAGGGTTGTTATGAGTGATTCTTCATTGGCCAGGGAAAGACTCCTTGGTCTTCTGGATGCGGACAGTTTTGTGGAGCTGGGAGCCCTGGTCCAGTCCAGGACCACCGACTTCAACACAAAACCCAAAAAGGAAAGCTCCGATGGCGTGATCACCGGATACGGACTGATCGAAGGCAGTCCGGTGTATGTGTTCAGCCAGGATCCGCAGGTGCTTGGCGGCTCCATGGGAGAGATGCATCTGCAAAAGATCATCAGGCTCTATGGGATCGCGGTGAAGACCGGAGCGCCTGTGATCGGCCTTTTGGACAGCGGCGGTTTGCGGCTGGAAGAGGGTCAGGACGGTCTGGAGGCCATGGGGAGGCTTGCCGGGGGCATGGCCGGCGCGAGCGGGATCATTCCGCAGATCATCGGCATTTTCGGCAATGCCGGCGGGGGCTTAAGCGTGCTCACCGGCCTGGCGGACTTTGTTTTCATGGAGGAAGAGAAGGGCAGGTTGTTCGTCAATGCTCCCGATACGATAAAAGGAAACGCGAAGGATAAGACGGATAACGGCAGCGCGGAGTTTCAGGCGTCGGAAACGCCCAATGTGGATTTCACCGGCCCTGCGGAGGAGGTTTACGCCGCGATCCGCTCGCTGACGGCACTGCTTCCTTCCAATAATGAAGACAGGGAAAAGAGCTTTCCCACCGGGGATGATCCGAACCGCCTTATCCCCGAAGGGGTATCCTGCGCGAAGGACGCGGCGCTTCTCCTTTCCGCGCTTGCCGATGACGGGGAGTTCTTTGAGCTGAAG
>CAMOOZ010000161.1 GCA_946621895.1 uncultured Lachnospiraceae bacterium
CAGCTGGAGAGCATGGAATCCCAGCTGAGGACCTATGACAATCAGATCGAATATTCCACCGTAACGCTGGATGTCAGTGAGGTGGAGGTGCTTACGCCGGTGGAGGAAAAGACCGCCGGGGAAAGGATAAGCGAGGGCTTTTCGGAAAACCTGGCACAGACGATGGAGGATGTCCAGAATTTCTGTATCTGGTTTGTGAGCCATATCCCTTACATGCTTGGGGAGCTTGTGAGGGCCCTGCTGCTGATCCTTGTGATCTGGCTCATTGTCCGTCTCATTATCCGGCTGGTGTCCGGCGATAAGAAGCAGCGCATGGCAAAGAAGGCTGAGCGAAAGCGGCTTGCGGAAGAAAGACGGCAGGAGCGGGAGCGGCAAAGGGCTGAGCAGCAGCAGGCCGCCAGGGAAAGACAGCAGGAGCGGGAGCGGCTGAAGGCCGAAAAGAAGCAGGGGAAAGCCGGGGCAGAAAATCCGGCGCAGCCTGCTGCCGCACCGATGGAGCAGGCGCAGCAAGCTGCCGCGGCTATGGAGCATCCGACGCAGGCAAACGCCTCCGGAGCAATCGACGGTATACCGATCGAGGCGGCAGGAGCAGGCCCGGCTCAGCCCGCAAATGCGGGAGAGATCAATTTCCTGTGGCCGGCGGCAGGTGGAACTGCGCAGCAGGAGGCACAGGGCATGCACGATACCGGGGCCGCTTTGGAGAACGGCGGGTCTTCGCCGGCATCCCCCGCCCTGTGGAACGCGGATGCTGAGGACAGACCGGGAGAATAAATCATGACGGGCACGATGAATAAAGCCGGCTTCTGCGGGATCATCGGCAGGCCGAATGTGGGCAAATCCACTTTGATGAATCATCTGGTGGGGCAGAAGATCGCGATCACCTCCAAACGCCCCCAGACCACGCGGACGAGGATCCGGACGATCTATACGGATGAACGGGGCCAGATCGTGTTCGTGGACACCCCGGGGCTGCAGCGGCCGAAAAACAAGCTGGGCGAATATATGGAATCCGCGGCCGAGGGGATATTAAAGGAGGTGGATGTGATCCTCTATCTGATCGAGCCAGGAAGTTATATCGGCCCGAAGGAGGAGGAGATCATCGCCCTTTTGGGTAAGCTGACCACCCCCGTGATCCTTGTGATCAATAAGGAGGATACTGCCTCAAGGGAAAAGCTGGACGCGACGGAAAGAGTCTATTCGGAAAGACTCCGTGTGGAGCGGATCTACCGGGTGAGCGCCTTAAAGGATGTGAACACGGACCAGGTGCTGGACGGTGTTTTCCATTTCCTTCCCTACGGGGAAAACTATTACGATGAGGACACCGTGACCGAGGAGACGGAGCGGCAGATCACGGGAGAGATCATCCGGGAAAAGGCGCTCAGGCTTTTGTCCGACGAGGTCCCCCACGGGATCGCCGTAGAGGTCGTCTCGATGAAGGAAAAGCGCCAGCTGACAGAGATCGACGCAACGATCTACTGTGAAAAGGATTCCCATAAGGGGATCGTGATCGGCAAGGGCGGGAAGATGCTCAAGCGCATCGGAACAGAAGCCCGAAAGGATATCGAGGAGATGCTGGAGCGCCAGGTGAACCTGAAGCTCTGGGTCAAGGTCAGGAAAAACTGGCGGGAAAATGAGGGGATATTGAGAAGCCTGGGCTATGATCTGCGAAAGCTTTAGGGAGGAGCAGCTTTGTCTGATCCGCTGAAGGTCAGGGGGATCATCCTGAAGGTAAAACCGGTGCTGGACTATGACAGGAGGCTTGAGATCCTGACCTTTGAGAAAGGCAGGATCGCCGCTTTTGCCCGGGGAGCGAGGCGCCCCCGTTCGAAGCTGGTGGGCACGACGGACCAGTTTGTTTTCGGGGATTTCTGGCTGCGGGAGGGAAGGGATGCCTGGCAGCTGGTGGAGGTGGAGGCGAAGGAATACTTTGAACCCATCCGAAAAGAGCTGGAGCTGATCTACGCGGGCATGGCCCTCTGCAGCATCGGCGCCGCGTTTTCTGCGGAAAATGCGGATAACGAAGAGCTGGCGAAGGCCCTGTTTGTTTCCCTGAGAGCACTGGAAAAAAAGACGGATCCGGCGCTTGTCCGGACCGTTTTTATCCTGAAGGCCATCCTTGCCGAAGGCTTCGGGATACGGGGAGAGGCGGACGAGCGTTTTTCGGAGGGCGCAAATGCCGCCCTTAAGCATATCAGGACGGCTTCCCCGGCGGCTTTATTTGCCTTTCAGGCTTCGGATGCTCTGAAAACGGAGCTTGCCGGGATCGCGGAGGAAAATCTTAAGCGCACGGCAGGACATCTTTCGGCACAGGATATCCTGGAAGAACTGAGCGGCCCGAAATAGAAATCTCTTCCGTTAATTCTTCTTGAAAAGTGTTCCACGCTTAATTATAATAGACGACATGAAAAAACGGACTGCGGCGATATTTATCGCCTTTCTTTTGATGTGCATTTTTACGGGCTGCAGCAGTGAACCTGAGGCCGAGGTGACCACGATCCGGATCGGGGAGGACGGAAAAGTATCACAGACCATCGTGGAGGAATTCTCCTCGGAGGAATACGACGGAACGGAGCTGCAGGAGAGTATCAAAGCCCAGGTGGATACCTACAATCAGGGCTCAGGCAGTGAAGCGGTTCGCCTGGAAAAATTCGATGTGCTGGAAGGCAGAGTCAGAGTGGTGCTCAGCTATGGGTCGGTAAAGGATTTTATCCGATTAAATGATGCGTCACCTGCCTATTTTTATTTTTACGGGACGGTGGCTGAGGCTGAGGCTGAAGGCCTGATTCCGGACGAGATGCTTTATCAGGGAGGGAAGACCGG
>CAMOOZ010000162.1 GCA_946621895.1 uncultured Lachnospiraceae bacterium
GAAGAATGTGGCAAAGGCCGACGCGGTAAGCAATCTGAAATCCGCGGTGAACATCGATTCCGCGGATAAGCTGGTAAAGGTGTCGGGCAGGACGGAAGGCAGCGGCAGGATCACCGACTTTACGCTGCTGGTGGCGGATCAGAATCTTGCCCATTTAGTGGAAATACGTGACACGGCACAAAAAAATTATGACGAGGCAAAGCAGGAAGCAGAAGAGGCGCAGAAAAAGGTAGCCGAGTATGAGAAAAACAATCAGGATGTTCCGGTGGAGTTGCAGAATGATCTGTACATGAAACAGGTAAAATACCAGGGATTGTTTACCTATGTCCTGGAATCCGATAGTAAGATCAACAATTATCAGTTGGTGGCAGGAAGGCTTAAGGATGCGTACAATCTCTGCCATAATGAGCAGGGACAGCTTGAGTTTAAGAAGGTAAACGCAGACGGAAGCGTGCAGGATACCACTGAATTTTTTGCCTACTTCCACCTGAAGCTCGCGCTGAATATGAAGGACAATCTGGACTACGCAAAAACCTACCTGGAGAAATACGAGAAGATGGATGCCAATGCCATTGTGGAACACACGGCGGATGCGTCTTTTCCGGAGGAGTACAAAAACCTGAAGCGGATGAGCCTGTACTTTGGCCTTTTGGAAATGGACCTGGCCGATATCGAAAAAGCGGAAGCAGACAGGCTTGTATCGAATAAAACCAAATCGAAAAAGGACAGGGATACGACGAAGGTAATGGATCGGGTAAACGCGGCGTTAAAAGATGCCGCGGAAAAAGATTCTATCCCCGGAAGCCAGGAAAGGTACACAGCTGCTATCGAGATGCTGCACACAGTAGTAAAGAAGGAAAAGGCCTTCATCAAAGCGGTCCATGACTGCCTGAAAAAGGTCGATGCAGCTGTCTATAATCATGGCATTGCAAAGGACGGAAACTTCATTGAGGATGTGATCAAAGAAAAGGCAAAGACAGAAAACGGGGAGATGTATACCCGGGAGGAGCAAAACCGGATCCGAAATGAGTCCATGGGCAAGGGCTATCAGCTCCTGAAGGAACAGACGAAAAAAGAGGAGAAAAAAGGAGGGTTCTTTTCATGGCTGTTGGGAAAATAAATCCATTCAAACCTTATGCACTGGATGCGGAGAATGCTGGGAGCTTTGCTTTTCTTCTGGATCCGGACACCATCCGCAGGCTCGAGTCCGGAGACGGCACCGCCGGGTTTCTGGTGCAGCATGACTGGGCCCATGTGGGCGCTCTCTGCGGGAGATTTATCTCTGCGGGAGAATATGAGATCTCCTGGCTTTATGTCCTTCCGCAGTACAGAAAACAGGGGGCAGGCGCCTTCATGCTGCAGACCCTCTGTGATCTGCTGAAGGATAAGGATGTGGAGGTCAGCCTGAGCTTTTTAAGGACAGACCGGGACACCATGGGATTGTGTGATTTTCTGGAGAAGCAGGGCTTTTCGGAATACGCCGTGACCGGTCAGGAGGTCTTTTCCGCCAGGCTTTCGGACATCTACCGGACAAAGCTGCCAAAGGCAAGGATCGATGAACCCATCGTTTCCTTTGATGCATTGCCGGATTATGTATTTAAGGAGTTCACGGCGAAGGCCGGGGATGGTTTTGCCCCGCTGCCGGAGGGCGGATTTTTTGATGAGGCGATCGACAGAAAGCTGTCCCTGGGGGTTTTGTCCGAGGACAGAAAAAAGCTTCTGGGCTATGTGATTTTGGAGCGGTATGCTGAAGACGCGCTTATTTTTTCCGCCCTCTATCTGGACAAAAGCCTGGATCAGACGGCCCTGATCTGCCTGATCTCCACGCTGATGGAGCGGGCAGCGGAGCTTTGCGACATGGGCACCAGGCTTTTTATCCCGGTGGTCAACGATAAGGTGGGAGACCTTTTGGAAAGGCTTTTTTCCGATAAGGTTTTCCAGGAGGTGTCCGTGAGCTATCGCAGGAAGCTGCAGGCGGCCGCCTTTGACTATGAGACCGGAACGCTGACGGATTTCCTCCTGTTAAACATCGATGATGAGGTCGTGGAGGATCCCACGGAGTATATGGGTACCGTTTTTGAATAGTCCTGTCCGTCTGCCGGGAAAACAATTTGTGAAAAGCTGTTTTTCTTCTGAAAATGTGGTATAATAAAATGTATGTATGTTCCGAAGCAATGCTCGGGGATTGCTCCGAAGGCTTCGGGGAATGATCAATAAGGAGGACAAAAAAATGTCAGTAGAAGCGTCACAAAAGGTATTGAAGATTTTTGGTATCATCAGTATCGTGTTCGGGGCCCTGGGGATCATCGCAGGTATCCTGGTCATGATGGGCGGCGGAGTCGGCGCGGCAGCGCTCGGCGGCGCGGCAGCAGAATACGGAATGGATTCCGAGACGATGGCACAGGCCTCTGCGGCGCTTGGCGCGGCAATGATCCTCGGATTTCTTTCCCTGCTTACCGGTGTTGTGGGTCTGATCGAGGGTATTTTCTGTATCCGTGCATCGAACGATGCGTACAAAGCCACTCCCGCGTGGATCTTCGCGATCATCGCGCTGGTGCTGAATGTGATCAGCTTCATCCTTACCCTGACAAGCGGCGGATTTAATGTTCAGAGTGCCCTTTCCGCTGTTGTCGGGATCGGTATTGATGCATTTATTTTCTACGCAGCCAATACGGTCAGGAATTCCGTGAGGAGCTGAGCTGCATCGTTTGAAATGAACTGATCGACTGTGGTGCCCTGGTCTCGTCTTGTTAAGTCGGGGCCGGGGCTTTTTATCGTGGCAGGCGCGGCGTAAGCTATTTCGCTGCTTTGCAGGACATGGTCTTCCCTGCCCGATCCGCATGGCCGCCTGTCAGGGAGAGTTTGCCTGTATGAAGAAAAAAACCGTTTCCATCACCTCAAAAGCCGCCAAAATGACCATTCTGCAGTCGCTGCTGCTGATGGCGGTCATCCTGTTTATCAGCGCCGGTTTCTTCTACCGGATCGTCACGAACATTTATGATGAGATGGCTGCGGCGATCGCGGACGCGGCGCTGGGGAGCGTGGACGGGTCGGAATTGTATTCGCTGGCCGCGCAGGTGAATGAGATCATCAAAACGCATGCCGATCCTGCGGGGGATTACGCAAGGGATCCGGACGCTTTTGTCCGGGAATTTTCCGGAATCCAGGAATCGGAGACCTACAAAAAGGTCTGGCACAGGCTGAATGCCCTGCGCCGGGGCACCGGTTCCACGGCGCTGGATTATGTCCTGCTTTATCCGGACCGGGATGAAGAGGTGTTTATCCTGGATGCCTGTGATGTGAATGTCCTGCCCTGCGGTGAAGTGCATGTGGTCGATCTGGAGCATTATCGTGGCGAGCCCCGGCAGGATTTTGACGGGTTTGCCACCAGATCCTCCACCTATGGCAGGCTGAGAACAGACGGTGTCGCCGTGTTTCTGGATGATTCCAACGGGATCTATGCCTATCTGCTGGCGGATATTCCGATCAGCACGGTGATGACGCGCCTCCGTTTCTTTCTCTTAAACACTATACTGACTGCCGCGGCGATCACGCTGATCCTGGCCTTCCTTTTTACCCGACATGTCAAAAAACAGGTGGTGACCCCGATCGCGCGGCTGAAGGACCAGGCGCAGGAATTTGTGGGGAATTATGAGATCAGGGCGTCTCTTCACGACGAGACGCATTTTTTCGACAAGGCAGAGGGCGGAGGGATCACGGAATTTGCCGAGCTGGCCCAGGCGATGCAGAGCATGGAGCTGGAAATGAACAGCTATCTGAAGGATCTGGACGGCATGATCTCGGAGCGTGCCAAAATGGATACAGAGCTGGAGCTGGCCAGGAATATCCAGACAAACCTTTTGCCCAATATCTTCCCGCCCTTCCCGGACCGGAAGGAGTTTGACATCTATGCTTCGATGGATCCGGCCAAGGAGGTGGGCGGCGATTTCTATGATTTCTTTTTTGTGGATGAGGATCATCTGGGACTCGTGATCGCGGATGTGTCCGGGAAGGGCATCCCGGCGGCGCTTTTCATGATGATCGCAAAGGCGCTGATCAAGACGAGGCTGCAGAGCGGGGAGAGCCCGGCTGCGGCGCTCACGAATGTAAACGATCAGATCTGCGCGAATAATCCCTCCGGTATGTTCGTGACGGTATGGCTCAGCGTGCTCGAGCTGTCCACCGGAAAGGGACTGGCAGTGAACGCGGGCCATGAGTATCCGGCGCTGCGCAGGAAGGGAGAAAACTTCGCGCTGGTGAAATATAAGCATCTGCCCGTGACCGGGGTGATGGACGGGATCACCTATAAGGAGCATGAGTTTACGATGAACCCCGGGGACACCCTGTTTGTGTACACGGACGGTGTCCCGGAAGCCACCAACGCGCAGGATCAGCTCTTCGGCGAGGAGAGGATGCTTGAGGCGCTGAATAGGGAGCCTGGGGCGGATCCGGAACAGCTGCTGAAAAGTGTCAGGGCATCGGTGGATGCATTTGTGCAGACAGCGCCCCAGTTTGATGACCTGACCATGCTGTGCGTCCGGATGAATCCGGAAGGCGCTGAGTAACCGGGCGCCGATTCATAGATATTGTAAGCGCAGTTGCTCTGCTTACATGAATAAAGGAGAGGAAAAATGTACCCTGTATTGGAAGAACTGGCAAAGATCGGAATCGTTCCGGCGGTGGCGCTGCAGGACGCGGCGAAGGCCGGAGAGCTGGCGAAGGCCCTGATGGATGGGGGATTGAACTGCGCCGAGGTGACCTTCCGCACAGCGGCCGCGGAGGAGAGCATCCGCATCATGGCAGGAGAATTTCCGGATATGCTCGTGGGCGCGGGAGACATCCTTACGCCTGAGGAGGCGGATAAGGCCATGGCTGCCGGCGCAAGCTTCATCGCAAGCGCGGGATTTAACCCGAGAGTCGTGAAGCACTGCCTGGATAAGGGCTATCCGGTCATTCCCGGCACCTCGAATCCCGGCGATGTGGAGATCGCGCTGGAATACGGCCTGGATACGGTGAAATTCTTCCCGGCGGAGCAGGCCGGCGGCCTGAAGATGATCAAGGCGATGTGCGGTCCTTATACGAATGTCCGCTTCATGCCCACCGGCGGGATCAATGCGGATAATTTTAGGGAATATCTGGATTTTCCGAAGATCGTGGCCTGCGGCGGCAGCTGGATGGTGAGCTCCGACCTGATCGATTTCGGCAATTTTGATAAGATCAGGGAGCTGACGAAGGAAGCCGTCGATAAAATGCTTGGCTTCGAGCTTGTCCATGTGGGGATCAACGGAAAGGACGAGGAGGAAGCCGGGGCCGTGGCATCGGAGTATGAGCGTCTCTTCGGCTTTAAGAAGCGCATGGGAAACAAATCCATCTTCGCGGATCCCTTTATCGAGGTGATGAAAAGCCCCTATCTGGGCGCAAACGGACATCTCGCCATCGGCACAGATTACATGGCCAGGGCGATGTATCACCTTTCCCGCAAGGGGGTGGAATTCGATATGTCCACCGCCGGGAAAAAAGAGGACGGCTCGATCAAGGCGGTCTATCTGAAGGGAGAGATCGGCGGATTTGCGATCCATCTGTTCCAGAAATAAACATACGGACCGGAATAGAGGAGTATGAAATGGCGGAACACAGAATAGAGATCACAGGGACGGAGGAGCTGGAACAGGTCTTCGCAATGGCGGAGCGCTTTGCGGCGGAAAACCGCCTGGGAAAAAAGGACGGGCTCCATTTAAGGCTGATCGCCGAGGAACTGCTGGAGCTTCGCGGTTTCTTTGGGGAAGGCAGGCAGGGTGTCCTGAGCCTTGCGGGAGACAGGGAAAAAAGCGTGATCTCCCTTTCCCTTACGGGAAAGCCTGCGGGGACGGAAGCCTCCATCGACCGGCTTTCGGAATGCAGGGGAGTGTCGGACAAGATCCGCTTTCTGATGGCCTGCAGCTTTGACACACTGGAGGCGGCAGGGGAGGAAACGGCCGCCATCGGCGTGCAGAAGCAGACGGCGGAGGAGCTGGCGGATTCGGGCCTTAAGCTCGATGCGGATGCCTATGTATGGACGATGGACACCTACAGCCTGAGCTCCTTTGACCGTTATGCGGACACGGGAGAGGTGGACTGGCCCGAGATCAGCCGTTCCATCATCGCAAACCTTGTGGACGATGTCCGGATCTTTATCCTGCCGGACAGGACGGAGCTGAAGATCTATCTTTCCTTCGGGAAGATGCGCGTGGTGGTGAAGGAAAAATACGCGATCCATCCGGATTTTCAGATGCTCTGCCGGATCCCCGTGGCGAAGACCGGCTTTCAGATCAGGCTTGTCCAGTTGATGTACGGCCAGCTTCCCTATAAACAGGAATCCACGGAGGAATACGCGGTCTTCCGTCATTCGATGCTCTGTAAATCCGCTCCGGAAGGCTTTGTGTCCGTGCTGGAATATGTGCCCAGGGCGCTGGAGGAAAAAAAGGATTCTCCGGCGGTGCTTTTTCCCCATGGAGGCGCCTTTCTTTTTCCAGCCCTGCCCTATCACTATCGTCTGGCCGCGGAGGCGGCGGTAAGGGTGGGATGCAGGGTGTTTATGCCGCTCTACGATCTTGGACCGAAGCATATCCTTCCGCTTCCCATCAGGGAATGCTATGATGTCTATAAAAGCCTGCTGAATGCGTCCAGGCTCCGAAAGATCGACCCGGACCGCACCGCCGTGATGGGAGACAGCTCCGGCGGCACGATCGCCGCGGCGATCTGCCTGCTTTCAAGGGATGAGGGGATCCGGACGCCTGCCGCCCAGCTGCTGCTTTATCCGAGCCTGGACGGACGCGGGGAGACCGGATCGATGAAAAAGTACCCCGATGTGCCGGTGGTGAATGCCGAGGCGATCAGAATCTATAAGCGGATCCTTCGCGTGGATGAGGCGGAATGCATAAAGTGGTATAATTCTCCGATGGAAGCGGATTCTTTTGCGGAGCTTTCGCCGGCTTATATCGAGACGGCGGAGTTTGATGCGCTGCACGATGAAGGCGTGGAATATGCACGGAAGCTGAAGAAAGCCGGCTGCAGCGTGACCCTGAACGAGACAAGGGGAACAGTGCATTCCTTCGATATGGCAAAGGACAGTCCGGTATTTCTGGATGCGCTGGATAAGCGGATCGGGTTTTTAAGACAGGCGCTGCATTAGGAAAGCGCTGATTAAATCGGCGTTTCCCTGGCTTTGCCGCAGCTTTTCATTGCATCCGCCCGGAAAACAGACGGGCAGAAAGACAGTGTTTTTATCGCTGAGGTTCCTGAAAGGGTCGAGGAGAGGAAGATGAAGACGAAACTTATTTCCTGTAGGCTGCTGTCGCTTGTTCTGGGGCTTACGGGCTGCACCGGGATGCTGGGAGCGGGCGGAGGCCTGCTCTCGCAGGGAGGAAACAGCCTCTTCAGCGGAGAGGGCGGATCCTTCTGGGAAGGCGAGGATCCGCTTTACTGGGACGAAGAGCACGGAGAAGAGCCCCATGGACACGGACAGGATCACGGGGAAGAGCAGGAGCATGCTTCGCAATATGATCACGGGGAAGAGCAGGAGGATGCCCCGCAATATGATCCCTGGGAGGAGCAGGAGGACTATGCGGAGCAGGCGCAGGAGCCCGCAGAGGAGCAGGCCGATGGCGATGCGCAGGAAAACGGTTCCGGAAGCAGCTCTTCCGATCAGGGCAGCGCCTCCGATCAGGCGCAGGAGCCTGATCCCGATGCCTATCCCGCGCCTGATTTTTCCCTGACGGATCAGTTCGGCAATACCCACCGCTTAAGCGACTACAGGGGAAAGGTGGTATTCTTAAATTTCTGGGCCACCTGGTGCTCGCCCTGCAGGGCGGAAATGCCGGATATCCAGAAGCTTTACGAGGAATTCAGGACAGACGGCAGGGATGATGTGGTCATTCTCGGTGTGGCCTATCCGGGTAATTTTTCCGAGGAAAGCGTTTCCGGCGTCAGCAGCTTTCTGGAGGAAAACGGTTATACCTATCCGGTGGTGATGGACACGAGCGCGCAGACCTCCGTGGATTATTATATCCAGGCCTTTCCGACCACCTATATGATCGATAAGAACGGCAATATCTTCGGCTACATGGAGGGGATGCTGGAAGAGTCTGACATGCGGGAAATGATAAACTCCACGCTGAACGGAAGATAGAAAAAACTTACAGCAAACAGGCGGGATACACAGGCGGGGGGATCAGGTTCTCCCCGCCTTCTGCGCCTGTTTATCCTTATACATTTCGGCATCGGCGCGTTTGAACACGCTTTCCGCATCGCTGTCGAGTGCCGGATCATACACGGCATAGCCGATGGCCGCCGATACCCTTTCCCAGTATTCCTGCGATGTGTCGGAATGCTCTTTGTCCACCGTGGCTCTGAAATTCCCGATCAGCGCATTGATATGCTCCAGATCGCCGCCCTTCAGGACAACGACGAATTCATCACCGCCGATCCGGAAGACCGGTGAATGACAGAAAACATCGCAGGTGATCTTGCAGACCTTTTTGATCGCCACATTTCCCTTATCATGTCCATAGGTGTCATTGATCCGCTTGAGGTAATTCAGATCCACCATCGCGATCCCGTAGGAGGCCAGCCTGCCCTCCGCAAAATCCCTTTCCAGTGTCTGGAGCTCGGCATCATAGGCGGTTTTATTCCGAATGCCGGTCAGGGAATCCCTGTTGGCCAGCTTCTTCATCTCGGCGGATTCCTCACGCACGGTGGTGAGCTCCTGCCTGGTCGCGTCCAGCGTGATGAAGTAATTGTTGATATCCGTTTCCATTTTTTTCATGGAATCGGCGAGCACGCCGATCTCATCATCCGAACGGATGTCCAGCTTTGAAAAATCATCTTTCAGTCGGTTTTCATTGCCCGTCCAGTAATTTTCAGCCGTATTCGACAGGCGGACCAGGGGAATGATGATGCTCTTATTCACGATATGCGCGCCGATCACATCCACGAGGATGACGCTGACTAACGCCAGAATGATCAGGAGCGTCGTGGTCTGGTTCTGCGCCCCGATGATCGTATCCATGGAGATGTCCGTGCAGGTATAGGCGAGTACCTCTCCGGTATCGCTGAAGATCGGCATGATCGAAGAGACCAGCCAGCCGTACTCCTGCGTTTCCGTGATATATGCGCTGTAGCCCTCCTCCGGATGGGCCTTCAGGAAGTTCGCCTGCTCTACGCCCCATTCGTAGGCATCAATACAGCCGATGGGGCAGGGCTCCTCCGCATCCGCGTCCGCCAGGTAGATGAAGCGGCTGTTTTCCACATCCACATAGTAGATATAAATACAGTTCACATGGTTTACATCCTGTATCCTTCGCAGCTTGTCCACGGTGCTCCGGTAGGCCGGATGGGCATAGATCGAAATATACTTTCCGACATATTCCTCAAACTCGGGAGAGCCCCAGCTCTCGCTGGTCACGGGATGCTCTATGCCCTGATAGATCTTCAGCACTTCATCCCGCAGCGCCCGCACCTCCTCCGGCTC
>CAMOOZ010000163.1 GCA_946621895.1 uncultured Lachnospiraceae bacterium
AAGAAATCCTCAAGGCCCTGGATATCCGTCAGCACGACATAATCATCATCCGTCTCCCCGGTCACCAGACCGCAGGAAATGCCCGCCACCGGCTTTTTGATCGGCACGCCGGCCGCCATCAGGCTCATCGTGGACGCGCAGGTGCTGGCCATGGAGGTGGAGCCGTTGGATTCGAAGGTCTCGGAAACGGTCCTGATCGCGTAAGGGAATTCATCGTCTGAGGGCAGCACGGGCAAAAGCGCGCGCTCGGCTAAAGCGCCGTGGCCGATCTCCCGTCTTCCCGGACCTCTGGAAACCTTCGTCTCCCCCACCGAATAGGAGGGGAACTTATAATGATGCATATAGCGCTTGGAAACAATATTCTCGTCCAGCCCGTCCACTCTCTGCATATCGGAAAGCGGCGCCAGCGTACAGACATTGCAGATCTGCGTCTGCCCTCTGGTGAACATCGCGGAGCCATGAACGCGCGGGATGATATCCACCTCCGCCGCGAGCGGGCGGATCTGGGTCATCGCCCTGCCGTCGGGACGCTTTTTGTCCTTCAGGATCATCTTGCGCACGGTCTTCTTCTCGTACTGGTAGACCGCCTCGCCAAGGATGGAAAGCCATTCCTCCTTCTCCGCGAAGGCCTCCTCAAGGCGCTCCGTGATCTTCCGGATATTCTCCTCACGGACCTGCTTCTCGTCCGTGAACACAGCCTCCTCCATCTCCTGTGCGGGGACGAGGCGCTTCATTTCCTCAAACAGCTCCTCGGGCACGGCGCAGCTTTCATAGGATCTCTTCTCCTTGCCGCACTCCGCCACGATCCCGTCGATCCACTCAATGATCTTTAAGTTGATCCCGTGGGCTTTATAGATTGCATCCAGCATCCGGTCGTCCGGGATCTCATTCGCGCCGGCTTCGATCATGATCACCTTTTCCCTGGTGGAGGCCACGGTCAGCTTCAGATCGCCCTTGTCCCACTCCAGCTGGGAGGGGTTCACGATGAATTCCCCGTCCATCATGCCGATCTGGGTCATCGCGCAGGGACCCGCAAAGGGGATCTCGGAAATGCTGGCGGCGATGGAGGCGCCCAGCATGGCCACAAGCTCCGGCCTGCACTGGGGATCAACGCTCATCACCAGACATTCCAGCGTCACATCATTGCGGTAGTCCTTCGGGAAAAGCGGCCGCATGGGCCTGTCGATGACGCGGCTCGTTAAGATCGCGTTTTCCGAAGGCTTCCCCTCTCTTTTGTTGAAGCCCCCGGGAATCTTCCCCGCGGCATACTGCTTTTCCGTATACTCCACGGAAAGCGGGAAGAAATCGATGCCGTCCCTGGGCTTTTCGGAGGTGGTGGCAAAGCAGGCCACGGTCGTGTCGTTGTAATGCATGAATGCGCAGCCGCCTGCCTGGGCGCCGATCCTGCCGATATCCACGGAAAGCGTCCTGCCTCCCAGCTCCAGTGTGTAAGTCTTATAGCTCATCTTTCGTATTACCTTTTCTTTCTTTTTGTTTTTCCTTCTGTGTCTCTTCTTTGGTCTTCTGATTCATTCTCTGCTATGCGCGCCGGCAGCTGCAGCTTCCCGCGGCACGCCGGCCTGCGGGAAAAAGAGACCCGGCGGCTGTTCCTGCGATCAGCGTCTGATGCCCAGCTTGCCGATCAGCGCGCGGTAGCCTTCCAGATCCGTCCTCATCATGTAGTCCAGGAGGCCTCTGCGCTTACCGATCATCTTGTACATTCCTCTTCTGGAATGATGATCCTTGGGATTCTTCTTCAGATGCTCGGTGAGCTCGGCGATCCTTGCGCTCAGGATCGCGATCTGCACCTCGGGGGAACCGGTGTCCCCGGGCTTTCTCTGATACTGCTCGATAATCCCTGTCTTCTTTTCCTTTTTGATCATGACTATCTCCTTTCAGACGATCAGGGGCGGAAAGCGCCCCGTCCGCATAAGCCCAGGGAGAGGTCGGAGTGTCCTTGCCCCACGCTTAAGCCGGGAGGTAATAAAAACTGTATGACAGTTCTTTCCCCTCCCAAATCCACATACCGCGACATTATAACATCGGGAAAATGATAAGTAAATAGCTGTTTCAGATCTGATCCCTGAGCTGCTTTCCGGAAAGCCTCGCCATGGCTCTGGCAAGAGAGGCCTGGGAACGACGGTACTCCTCTATGCTGCGCTTCTGCCTGATCTGCTCCCTGGCCTGTTCCATCGCAAGCCTCGCCCGCTTTTCATCGATATCCTCCGGGCGCTCGGCAAAGTCCACGAGAATCGTGGCCTTATTTGCGCGCATCATCGCGATGCCCCGCCCCGTCACGGCGAAGCGCCTGCCCTCAGCGCAGTCAAAATGCGTCGTCCCGGGCACCATGCACAGCACGATGTCATCATGATTGGCCAGGATCCCGAAATACCCGTCGGTGACGGGGATCACGAGGCTCTCCGCCTTTCCCCGGTAAAAAAGATGGTCGCTGGCCAGGATCTCCAGTTCAAACTCCCTGTTCATTTATTCCGCCGCACCCTTCTCTTCCTCCGGCTTTTCCCCTTCCCGCTCCGCCTTTTCCTTTACCTCCTCGATGGCGCCCACATTGAAAAAGGCATTCTCGGGATAATCGTCCATCTCGCCCTCCACGATCGCCTGAAAGCTGCGGACCGTGTCCTTTAAGGGCACATATTTTCCGGGCACGCCGGTGAAATTCTCCGCCACATGGAAGGGCTGGCTTAAGAATTTCTGCAGCTTTCTGGCCCGGTAGACCGTGTTCTTATCCTTTTCCGACAGCTCGTCCATCCCAAGGATCGCGATGATATCCTGCAGCTCCCGGTATTTCTGGAGCATCTCCTGGACGGCTCGCGCGGTCTCATAGTGCTCTTTGCCCACGATCTCCGGATCAAGGCTTCTGGAGCCGGATTCCAGCGGGTCCACCGCGGGATAGATGCCCTGCTCCACGATCTTTCTGGAAAGCACCGTGGTGGCGTCCAGATGGGCGAAGGTGGTGGCGGGCGCCGGATCCGTCAGGTCATCGGCAGGAATATATACGGCCTGCACGGAGGTCACGGAGCCGTTTCTCGTGCTCGTGATTCGCTCCTGGATCTTCCCCAGCTCCTCGGCAAGGGTGGGCTGATAACCCACTGCGGAGGGCATCCGGCCTAACAGCGCGGAGACCTCCGACCCCGCCTGGATAAAGCGGTAGATATTATCGATAAAGAGGAGCACATTCTGATTCTCGGCTTCCCGGAAATACTCCGCCATCGTCAGGCCGGTTTCCACCACACGCATCCTGGCGCCGGGGGGCTCGTTCATCTGGCCGAAAACGAGGGTGGTCTTATTCAAAACGCCTGATTCCTTCATCTCGCTCCAAAGATCATTTCCCTCTCTGGAGCGTTCGCCGACGCCGGTGAAAATGGAATAACCGCCATGCTCCGTCGCGATGTTCTGGATCAGCTCCTGGATCAGCACGGTCTTGCCGACGCCCGCGCCGCCGAAAAGTCCCACCTTGCCGCCCTTTGCGTACGGGGCCAGCAGATCGATGACCTTGATCCCCGTCTCCAGGATCTCCACATTCCCCACCTGCTCCGCATAGCCCGGGGGCTTTCTGTGGATGGACCATTTTTCCGCCGTCTGAAGGGGCTCGCCGCCGTCGATGGTCTCTCCCATCACATTGAAAAGACGGCCCAGCGTCTCCTTCCCCACCGGCACCTTTAAGGGGCCTCCCGTGGACCTCACCTCCATATCCTTATGCAGGCCCTCGGAGGCGGCCAGCATGATGCAGCGCACATCACCGCCCCCGATATGCTGGACCACCTCCATCGCGGCGGTTTTGCCGTGATTATCCACGGTCAGCGCCGTGCCGATGGCAGGCAGCCTGTCCGTCGGAAAGGCCGCGTCCACCACGGGGCCTGACACCTGGACGATCTTGCCCTTCGGGTTTTTTTCAGTTTTTTCCTGCTCTGAAGCCAAATCGCTCCTCCCCTTTATCCCGGCAGCCGCCTTCTCACTCCTCACGGAGCCTTTGCACCGGCGCCTTCTTTTTCTTCAGGGCCTTTGCGCCCCCCATCACCTCCGTGACCTCCTGGGTGATGGCACTCTGGCGCACCCTGTTGTATTCCACGGAAAGCTCTCCCAGCATGTCCTTTGCCGCGTCGGTGGCCGTCTGCATGGCCATCATCCTGGCATTGTGCTCACTGGCATAGGCTTCCACCAGCGCGGAATAAATATAGCCCGTAATATAATTGGGCACAAGTGAATCGATGACATCCGAAGCGGAGGGCACGAGCGTCAGCTCTCCCGAGGCGTCCCGCTCTGTCTTCTCCCCCAGCCCCTGAAATTCCACCGCGGAAAGGGGCAGCACCCTGTCCGTCACCGTGACCATCCGCATCGCGTTGATCATCTGCGTGTAGATCACGGTCACCTCATCCAGCTCATCATTGATGAACCTGTCCAGCACCGCGTCCGCCAAAAGCCTTGCCCGGTGCATCGTGGGATCCTGCGCGGTCAGGTGGAATTCCTGGATGGAATCATAATTCTTTTTCTTTTCGTAATAATGCCGGCCGATCTCACCGACCACAAAAAGATGCCTTTCCCCATCCTCCTGCAGCTTCTCATCTACGGCCCGCAGCACATTTTTGTTGTAGGCGCCCGCCAGGCCCTTGTCCGCCGTCAGGACGATGATCCCCTTTTTCTTGACCTTCTCCAGCTCATCCTCAATGCGGTTGTCAAAGTAGATATGCTTTAACGCGTCCATATCCACATGGGCAAGCACTGTGGCGATGGTGTGCTGGAGCCCGAAGAAAAAGGGCTCATTATCGGAAAGCAGGCGCTTCGCCTTCTGGAGCTTGGAGGATGAGATCATGTACATAGCTTCCGTGATCTTCATCATGTTTCCCACGCTCTTCATCCGGGAAAGGATTTCTTCCGCACTGGCCATTGCGCTTAAAGCTCCTCTTCATCCCGGGAGGCAAGCCATTCCGGATGTCTCTCCTTAAAGTCCGCCGCGATGGCAAGGATCCTTTTGGAAAGATCCTCGTTCAGCACGCCCGTTTTTGCGATATCACTGATGATCTCCACCTTCTCCCTGGAAAAGTACCCCAGAAGCCCCTCCTGCAGCGTCTTGATATGCTCCACCTGCACATCGGAAAAATAACCGTCGGAGGCGCATACCAGGCTGATCACCTGGTCCGCCAGGCTCATGGGCCTCCCCAGAGGCTGCTTTAACAGCTCCATCAGGCTTCTGCCGAACCTGAGCTGCTTTTTCGTTCCCTCATCCAGATCCGAGGAAAACTGGGTAAACACCTCCATCTCCCGAAACTGTGCCAGATTGATCCTAAGCGAGCCGGCGGACTTTTTCATTGCCTTTGTCTGCGCCGCGCCCCCCACACGGGACACGGAAAGCCCCACATTCACGGCGGGACGCTGTCCGGAGAAGAACAGGTCGCTTTCCAGATAGATCTGGCCGTCGGTGATCGAAATGACATTCGTCGGGATATACGCGGACACATCCCCCGCCTGCGTCTCGATGATCGGCAGCGCTGTGATGGAGCCGCCTCCCTTTTCATCGCTCAAGCGGCTTGAGCGCTCCAGCAGCCTTGAATGCAGGTAAAACACATCCCCGGGATAGGCCTCCCTGCCCGGAGATCTTTCCAGCAGAAGGCTCAGCGCCCGGTAGGCCACCGCGTGCTTCGAGAGATCATCGTATACGATCAGCACATCCTTGCCCTTGTACATGAAGTATTCCGCCAGCGCCGTGGCGGAATAGGGCGCGATATACTGCATCGAGGCCGGCTCGGACGCTGTCGCGCAGACCACGATGGTATAATGCATGGCCCCGTGCTCGTTTAAGGTCTGCACCAGTCTGGACACCGTGCTGGCCTTCTGCCCGATTGCCACATAAATGCAGGTCACATGCTTGCCCTTCTGATTCAGGATCGCGTCCAGCGCGATGGAGGTCTTGCCGGTCTGCCTGTCCCCGATGATCAGCTCTCTCTGGCCCCTGCCGATGGGAAACATCGAATCGATGGCCATGATCCCCGTTTCCATCGGGACGCTGACGGATTTCCGGTCCACGATGCCGGGCGCTTCATTTTCGATGGGGCGAAAGCCCGCGGAAATGATCTCTCCCTTTTCATCGATGGGCTCTCCCAGCGCGTTGACCACGCGGCCGCGGAAATCCTTGCCCACCGGAACGCCGGCCCGCTTGCCCGTGCGCACCACCCTGCTGCCGGCGGAGATCCCTTCTGTTTCCCCGAAGAGAATGCAGCCCACCTCATCCCTGCGGATATCCTGGACCATGCCCTTTAAGCCGCCCTCAAACAGGATGATCTCGCCGTACTCCGCATGATCGATCCCGACCACATTGGCAATGCCGTCTCCCACGGCGGACACAAAGCCCACCTCCTTGCCTCGGGAGACCTCGTCAAAATCCTCCAGCTTTTCCCGGATGATGGACACGATATCCTCCGTGGAATCCACCTGGATATCGTCGATCCCCTTTAAATGCTGGTCCAGGTCCTTTATCCTGGTGCGCAGCGACCAGTCATACTCGTCAAAGCCCACCTTCAGGATAAAGCCGCCGATGAGCTCCGGATTTTCCTTTAAGTCAAAGGTCACATTCTCGCACTGATACTTGCGCTTGACAAACCGCCTGATCTTCCTGAACTGGGCGTCCGTGGGCCGCGTGACATACTCGATCTGGACTTCCTTCGTCTCCGAGTCCATGGGCAGCGAGGTCACATAGGCCCGCAGGATGTCATAGGCATCCCCCATCCGGTCATTATCGCAGAGCAGCTTCAGAAAATCCCGGATCTGCGTGGGGAAGATCCGCTCGATCACAAGATGCCTGGAACGAAGCCCCACCGCGGGATTCTGCAGCTCCTCCAGCACCAGCGGGACGGTGTTTAAGATATCCAGCGTCTGGCTGACGGTGCTCCGGGAGATCTGCAGATCCTTCAGCATCACCACATATCTGTCGTCCTGCCGGATCATTTCATCACCCCTGCCTGTGTCAGGAAATCATTCATGATCTCCTCGTCCCGCTTGGCGCCGGCGCCGTTGGAGATGATCTGCATGGCAGCCTCCATCGCCAGGTCGGTGATCTGATGCTGCGCCTCCCTTATCGTCTTTTCCTTCGTCTCGGCGGCCACCTCATCCGCATGGCGGATGATCTCCTTTTCCTCAAGCCTCGCCGCCCTGACGATATCGTCATATTCCGCCTCGGCCTTTTCCCTGGACTTTTTCAGGATCTCCTCGCCTTCCTTTTCGGCGCCGGCCAGCGCCTCCTCATACTGACGCTTCAGGCTCTCCGCCTCCTCCTTCAGCTTTTCCGCCTGAGAGGCATCCTCCTTCAGCTTTTCCTCTCTCTTCTTCATGATCTCCGCAACGGGACGAAAAAGGAATTTCTTCATCAGAAGATAGAAGATGATCAGATTGATGATCGTAAAAACCAGATTCAGATCAAGACTTAACATTTATTCTTCCTCAACCCAGCAAAATGATGATCAGAAGCGCGATAACAAAGCCGTAAATGGCGGTGGCTTCCGCCAGTGCGCAGCCCAAAAGCAGGATCTTTGTGATATCCCCCTGGGCCTCAGGCTGTCTGGCCACGGATTCAGCGGCCTTTGCCGTGGCAATGCCGATACCGATGCCTGCCCCGATCCCCGTGAGCACTGCCACGGCAGCGCCGATTGCGATAAGTGAAGTCATGATTTGATGCCTCCTTTTTTCCTTTATTCCACCGCTTCCTTAATGAAAAGAGAAGTCAGAAACACAAAAACATAGGCCTGGATAAAGCCGTCAAAGAAATCAAAATAAAGACTGAAGGGGATCGGCAGTCCCACGGGCAGCACGAACTCGATCAGCTTCATCACGACAAAGGCCCCAAGCACATTGCCGAAAAGACGCATGCATAAGGACAGCGGCCTGATCACCAGCTCCAGGATATTGATGGGCAGCACCACGGGGATCGGCTCCGCAAAGCTCTTCAGCCACTTTACCGGCCCCTTTTTCCTAAAGCCCGCCCACTCGATGAGAAAGATGCTGATCAAAGAAAGCCCCACGGTCACATTCAGATCCTTCGTGGGCGGCTTAAAGCCGAAGATCCCGATGATATTGGCCAGGCCGATATAGATCAGCACGGAACCCAGAAACGGCGCGTACCGCTTCCCGTGCTCCCCGGTCATCCCTTCGATCAGGTTATTTAACGACTCCACCGCGCTTTCCAGCAGAAGCTGGCGTTTCCCGGGATTATCCACCCGCAGATTGCGGGTGAGCAGAATGGCGAGGAGCACCACCACGGCCATGATCACCCAGGTCACGACCACGGATTCCTTCACGCCGATGCCCGTCCCCGAGATCGTAAACACCGTGGCGCATTCAAGCTCCTCCTTTATCCTGGCGGCAAATTCACCCGTAGCCACCCCCCCCTTTCATCCGGACAGCCAAAGCAGCCACGCTGCTCGCAGCTTCACCGCTCATCATCCGTCATCATCCGTTCCGCTAAACCGCATATCATTGTATTATAATTCTCCCGTTTTTTGGCGTCAAGGTGAGGAAAGACTTCCCTTAAGGTATACTTTGTGTTATACTGTTAGCTCGTAGCAACGGTCATCTGCGCAGCGGCCGGAAAAAGCCGGCCGTTACAGGTGCATCAGTTGTTTTCTGCAGTTTCGGAAAACGGAGGCGATCATGGACAAAAGCAAGCTGCTCTCCATCGGCAAGGTGGCAAAGCTGAAAAATGTGAGCATCAAATCTCTCAGGTATTACGACAGCATCGGGATCCTGAAGCCCGCTTTTGTGAATATCGAAACGAATTACCGGTATTATTCCGAGGAACAGCTCTATCTTGTGGATGTGATCGGGCTCTGCTTAAAGCTGGGGATCCCGTTAAAAAGCCTCTCCGATTATGTGGAGGGGGATTCCATCCAGCTCCAGAAGCTTCTTTATGACTGCAAGGAGCTTGCGGAGACGCATATCCGCGGGATCCGCGATGCCTTTGAGGAGATGCAGCAGACGCTGGAAAAATACAGCAAAGAGACAGGGCTGGTGAAGCTTACCGCCAGCGAAAGAAGCGCGATCCCGGCAATGAAGAACCCGGAGGCCACCTCGGCCTATGCCGTGCCCAAGCCGGTAAGGACTCTCCTGCTGGTGGAGATGGCGGAGGACGCGATGCCGGAAAGCTACGGGCAGTATATCCTGCATCTGTTCGTAAAAGCCCAGATGCTTGCGCTGGATGCCGGCTATCCCTCAGGGATCTATTATGATTATGAGCACTATATCCACAGGCGCTATATGTTTCTGACGGTAAACTCCACCTTTTCGGATAATCCCAACGACCCCTTCTCGGAGCATTCGATCAAAGAAAAGATAAAGGAAGAAGCGGAATTTGACAGGCACAGCTTCCGTCTTGTGACGCTGCCCGCAGGCACCTGCTTTGTCAGCGAGCTGACCGCCCATCTGAAGAAGGAAGATCTGCCGGCGGAGGACTCCGCAAAAATACTGCCGCCTGAAATGGCGGCAGAATTGGAAGCATCCAGCACCTGGTTCCTTGAGGTCGATGTGATGGATGAACTGTTAAAACAGAAGGGCGTGCTCTACTTCCTGGAATACCCGCTCTTCAGTTAAGCTCCCTGACCCTTTTTCTTAAGGGGAGCACCATGGAGGGGGACACGGAAAGCTCATCGATCCCCATCCGGAGAAATTCTTCCGTCAGCGTCGGATCGGCGCCCAGCTCACCGCAGATCCCGATCCATTTGCCCTCCTTATGCGCGTTTTCCGCGGCCATCCCGATCATTCGGAGAATGGCGGGATGGTGTGTATCCAGAAAGCTCTCCAAGGTCTCGTTCATCCTGTCGATGGCAAGGGTATACTGGGTAAGATCATTTGTTCCCACGCTGAAAAAGTCCACCAGCTTTGCCAGCTCATCGCTGATCATCACGGCGGCAGGCGTCTCGATCATGATCCCCTGCGCGAACCGGGCATAGGGAATGTTTTCCTTTTCCAGCTCTTCCGCGCATTCCTCCACAATCTCTTTGATCCGTTTTACCTCGTCACAGGAAATGATCATCGGATACATCACGCTTAAATTGCCGTACACGGCGGCGCGCAGCAGCGCGCGGATCTGCGTTTTAAACATCTCCGGTCTGGTCAGGCAGACCCGGATCGCCCGAAGGCCGAGGGCGGGATTTTCCTCGTGGGGAAGCCCAAAATAATCCGCCTGCTTATCTGCGCCGATGTCACAGGTCCTGATCACGACCCGTTTGCTGTGCATTTCCTCAAGGGCCTTCCGATAGGCCTTAAGCTGCTCCTCCTCGGTGGGATAATCCTTCCTGCCCAGATAAAGAAACTCGCTGCGGAACAGCCCGATGCCGTCCGCATCAGCTTCCTTTACATATTCCAGATCCGAAACATTGCCGATATTCGCCGCGATCTCGATCCTGCGGCCTGACCGCGTGACGCTCTCCAGCCCCTTTACGGCGGCAAGGGCCGCTCTTTCCGCAGCCTGTCCGGCGATCCGCTCCTTCGTCTGCTTTATTTCCTCTTCTCCCGGCTCCAGGATCAGGAGTCCCTCATCGCCGTCCACGATCGCCGTGGCGCCCTCCCGGATATCCGCCGGAACAAAGGGCACCCGGATCAGCGCCGGAATATTCAGCATCCGGGCAAGAATGGCGGAATGGGAATTCGCCGAGCCCTCCGACATTACCAGCGCGAGTATCTTCGATTTGTCAAGGCCCACCGTTTCCCCGGGAGTAAGCTCCTTCGCAAGCACAATGGAGGGCTCCTGCAGCGTACCGCTTCCGCCCTTTCCCATCAGGATCCGGAGGAGTCTTTCCGCCACCTCCCGCACATCCTGCGCCCGCTCCCGCATATATTCGTCTTCCATTTCCGCAAGGAGCGCCGCCTGCTCTTTTCCCGCTTCTTCTGCGGCAAATTCGGCATTCACGCCCTCTTGCGCTATCTTTTCCGCGGCCAGGTCCGTGAGCTCCTCCAGCATCATCTGATGCGCTTCGAATACATCGGCACCGTCCTCACCCAGCTCCTCGAGCGCCTTGTCGTATAATGCCTGAAGCTCGTCCATCGCCCGGTCGGAGGCGGCCTTTAATCTCGCCTGCTCCTCTCCAGGGTCTGTGATCTGCCTTTTCTCCGCCTTCAGCGCGGCCTTCGTCAACAGGACCACCGGCCCCATGACCACTCCCCGGCAGACCGTTTTGCCCTTTAACCGGCTCATAGTGTCTCCTCGAAATAAGCCTTCACCCGGGAAAGCACGGCATCCTCGTCCTCCCCTTCCACCTTCACGATGATCTCATCGCCCTTTCTGGCGCCAAGCCCCATCACCGGAAGCAGCTTCTTCCCATCTGCCTCCTTATCTCCCTTTTGCAGCGTGATCTCCGCTCCTTCAATGGACTTCAGCTCCTTCACCAGATTCTTCGCGGGACGGGCGTGAAGCCCCACTTCGTCAGTGATCACATAGTGAAACGATTTCATTCGTTACCCCCTCTGAAAGTAGAATGTTAAGTAATGATATCGTTTATTATAAGTTATTTTCCGCGCTCATGTAAAGTCGCCCGATTTGTTGCGGCCGGGATTCTATGATACAATAACCGGGATGGAAAAAGAAGAATTCCTGGCGCTCCTCAGAAGCTGTCTTTCCGGCAGGCTGCCCCAGGGTGCGATTGAGGAGAGCGTTAGCTACTACGAGGATTATATCGACATCAGGCTCCGCAGCGGAGAGGAAAAAACGGCGCTTTTTACGCGTCTCGGCGATCCCAGGCTGATCGCCAGATCCATCCTCGGCGCAAACGGAAGAGAAGCAGAGCTGCCTGCGCGGCCCGGCCTGCTTTCCCGCCTTGCGGACCGGATCAGGCACTTCTGGAACAGCTTATGAGCGACTATGAACTGATCTGCCCCTGCCATTTCGGCATGGAGGCAGTGCTGAAAAAAGAGCTTACCGATCTGGGCTACCCGCCCGTGCGGACTGAGGACGGCAGGGTCTTCTTTAAGGGAGACGATGCCGCGATCCCGCGGGCGAATATCAATCTGCGGACGGCGGAGCGGGTGCTGCTTAAGCTGGGCACCTTTCCGGCCGCCACCTATGATGAGCTCTTTGAGGGTGTAAAGGCGCTTCCCTGGGGAGAGCTTCTGCCGAAGGATGCCGCCTTTCCCGTCGTCAAGGCAAGCAGCGTGAAGAGCCGGCTGTTTTCCCCTTCGGATATCCAGTCCATCGTGAAAAAGGCTGCGGTGGAGGGCATGAAGAAAGCCTGGCGGCTCACCTGGTTTCCGGAAACGGGGCCGGTCTTTCCGATCCGGGTGTTCATTCATAAGGACATGGCGGAAATAAGCCTGGATACCACCGGCGATTCCCTGCATAAGCGGGGCTACCGGAAGCTTGCCGGGCCGGCGCCCATCGCGGAAAACCTGGCGGCTGCGATCCTCCTTTACTCCTTCTGGAATAAGGAGCGGATCCTGGTCGACCCCTTCTGCGGAAGCGGCACCTTCCCGATCGAGGCCGCGCTGATCGCGGCAAACATCGCGCCCGGGAAAAACAGGGATTTCCGGGCGATGGCCTGGAACGGCCTTTTCCCGGACAACCTCTGGAAGCAGGCGCGGGAGGAGGCGGTATCGGGAGAGGACGACAGCGTCAGACCCCGTATCCGGGGCTATGATATCGACGGCGCCGTGCTGGAGACGGCCAGGAAGAACGCGAAGGACGCTGCCGTGGAGCATCTGATCCATTTTCAGAAACGGGATGTGGCACAGCTTTCCGGACAGGATGCCTGGGGCGTGATCTTTGCCAACCCGCCCTACGGCGAACGGATGAACGAAGGCTCCCTCCAGGCCCTCTACCGGACGCTGGGAGACCGCTTCAAGACGCTTCCCGACTGGTCGATGTATCTGATCACCGGCTATGAGGGGGCGGAAAAGGCACTGGGGCTCAAGGCCGCAAAAAACAGAAAGCTCTACAACGGCATGATAAAAACATATCTCTATCAGTTTTTGGGGCCAAAGCCGCCGAAAAGGAAAACGACTGATGAATAAGATAAAAAAGATCATCTTTGCAACGGAAAATCAGGGAAAGCTCCGGGAGATCTTGGAGATCGCCGGGGATCCGGCGCTCACCGTCATGACGATGGCGCAGGCCGGGCTTGCGGCAAAGATCGAGGAAAACGGAAAAAGCTTTACGGAAAATGCGCGGATCAAGGTAAACGCGCTGCCTGCGCTGCCGGACGCCGTCATCATGGGAGACGACTCCGGGCTGGAGATCGATCATCTGGGCGGTGAGCCCGGGATCTATTCCGCGAGGTATCTGGGCAGGGAAACGCCCTACCCGGAGAAAAACAGGATCATTCTGGATAAGCTGAAGGGCGTTCCCCCGGAAAAGAGAGGCGCCCGCTTTGTCTGCGCGATCGCGGCAAAGCTCCCGGACGGCACCGTGCTGGACACCCTTGGCGTGATGGAGGGCAGGATCGCCGATGAGATCCGCGGGGAAAACGGCTTCGGCTATGACCCCATCTTTTTTCTGCCCGAGCGCGGAATGACCTCCGCGGAGCTTTCCCCGGAGGAGAAAAACGCGATCAGCCACAGGGGAAAGGCCCTCAGGGAAATGCTTTCACGATTGGATGAGATCCTATGAAGGTACTGGTCATCAGCGATACCCACGGAAGGCCGGAGAACTTCCGCATTGTCTCTGCGCGGGAGGAGCCCTATGACCTGCTGATCCACTGCGGGGATCTCGAGGGCGATGAGGAGATGATCCGGATGATCAGCGGCTGCCCCTGCTTTATGGTGGCCGGAAACAATGACTTTTTCTCCTCCCTTCCTCCGGAGCAGGAGTTTCAGATCCTGGATAAAAAAGCCCTGCTGACCCACGGTCACCATTATTATGTTTATATGGATACCGCCCATTTATACAGAGAGGCTGTGCTGCGCCGGGCAGAGCTGGTCTTTTTCGGACATACCCATAAACCGCTGAT
>CAMOOZ010000164.1 GCA_946621895.1 uncultured Lachnospiraceae bacterium
ATGGTCCAGCTGGACGGCGGGCGCTTTGCCACCAGCGACCTGAACGATCTTTACCGCAGGATCATCAACAGAAATAACCGGTTAAAGCGGCTCCTGGAACTGGGAGCCCCCGATATTATCGTGCGCAATGAAAAAAGAATGCTGCAGGAGGCGGTGGATGCCCTGATCGACAACGGGCGCAGAGGCCGTCCCGTGACGGGCCCAGGAAACAGGGCGTTAAAATCCCTTTCCGATATGCTGAAGGGCAAATCCGGGCGTTTCCGTCAGAACCTGCTGGGAAAGCGCGTGGACTATTCCGGCCGTTCCGTTATCGTGGTCGGCCCGGAGTTAAAGATCTATCAGTGCGGCCTGCCGAAGGAGATGGCCATCGAGCTCTTCAAGCCCTTTGTGGAGAAGGAGCTGGTGAGCCGCGGCATGGCGCAGAATATCAAGGCGGCGAAAAAGCTGATCGAGCGTCTGGAGACGCAGGTCTGGGATGTGCTGGAGGAAGTGATCACCGAGCACCCCGTGATGTTAAACAGGGCGCCCACGCTGCACAGGCTCGGCATTCAGGCCTTTGAGCCGGTGCTGGTGGAGGGCAAGGCGATCAAGCTGCATCCGCTGGTCTGCACCGCGTTCAACGCGGACTTTGACGGGGATCAGATGGCGGTCCATCTGCCTCTTTCCCAGGAAGCGCAGGCGGAGTGCCGTTTCCTGCTGCTTTCCCCAAACAACCTGTTAAAGCCCTCCGACGGCGGGCCGGTGGCTGTGCCCTCGCAGGACATGGTGCTGGGCATTTACTACCTGACCCAGGAGAAGGCCGGGGAAAAGGGCGAGGGCAGCCGCTACAAGAATACGAACGAGGCCATCCTGGCCTATGAGAACGGCTTTATCTCGCTGCATTCCAGGGTTTACATCGGCGTGGGCCTGGATGAGAACGGCAGACGCGTTTACGCCCATACGACCACCGGAAGGATGCTCTTTAATGAGATCATCCCCCAGAACCTGGGCTATGTGGACAGGGAGAATCCGGAGACGAAGCTGATGCCGGAGATCGACTTCCTGGTGAAAAAGAAGAATCTGAAGGAGATCCTGGAGCGCTGCATCGATAAACTGGGCGTCTTCAAGACCGCCGAGGTGCTGGATGAGATCAAGGCCATCGGGTATAAGTATTCCACGAAGGCCGCGATGACCGTGTCCATTTCGGATATGACCGTGCCGGAATCCAAGCAGGCGCTTCTTGCCGAGGCACAGAGCAGGGTGGATAAGATCACGAAGAATTTCCACAGGGGCCTGATCACCGATGAGGAAAGATACCGGGCCGTGATCCACACCTGGAACGATATCGACGACAGGCTGACGAAGGATCTGATCGACGGCCTGGATGAATATAATAACATTTTCATGATGGCGGACTCCGGGGCCAGAGGCTCCAACCAGCAGATCAAGCAGCTGGCCGGCATGCGCGGGCTGATGGCGGACACGACGGGGCGGACCATCGAGCTGCCCATCCGTTCCAATTTCCGTGAGGGGCTTGATGTGCTGGAGTATTTCATGTCCGCGCACGGCGCCAGAAAGGGCCTTTCCGATACGGCGCTGCGTACCGCCGACTCCGGTTATCTGACCAGAAGAATGGTGGATGTGTCCCAGGAGCTGATCATCCGTGAGATCGACTGCTCCGAGGGAAAGGAGGAGCTGCCGGGCATGGATGTGGCCGCCTTCACAGACGGCAAGGAGACCATCGAAGGCCTTGAGGAAAGGATCCGCGGCAGGGTTTCCTGCAGGGATATTTATGATAAGAACGGGGAAGTCATTGTAAAGAAGAATCACATGATCACCCGCTCCAGGGCAAAGGACATCATCGCAAAGGGCGTGGATGAGAATGGCGAGCCGATCGAGTCCGTGAAGATCAGGACGATCCTGACCTGCCGTTCCAAGAACGGCATCTGCTCCAAATGCTACGGGATGAACATGGCCACCGGTGAGGCGGTGCAGATCGGCGAAGCGGTGGGGATCATCGCCGCGCAGAGTATCGGCGAGCCCGGCACGCAGCTGACGATGCGTACCTTCCACACCGGCGGCGTGGCCGGCGATGACATCACGCAGGGTCTTCCCCGTGTGGAGGAGCTGTTTGAGGCCAGAAAGCCCAAGGGACTTGCGATCATTTCCGAGTTCGGCGGCAAGGTGGAGATCAGGGAAGCCAAGAATAAGCGCGAGGTGGTGGTCTTTGATCCCGAGTCCGGGGAGACTAAGGCCTATATGATCCCCTATGGCTCCAGGCTCAAGGTGGAGGACGGACAGGAGATCGAGGCCGGCGATGAGCTGACCGAGGGCTCCGTGAATCCGCATGACCTGCTGAAGATCAAGGGCATCCGCGCCGCGCAGGACTATATGCTGAAGGAGGTCCAGCGGGTTTACCGCCTCCAGGGCGTGGATATCGCGGATAAGCATATCGAGATCATTGTAAGAAAGATGCTGAAGAAGGTCCGTATCGAGGAGCGGGGAGATTCCCGTTTCCTGCCGGGCTCCCATGTGGATGTGCTGGATTTCGAGGATCTGAATGAGCGCCTGATCGCCGAGGGCAAGCAGCCCGCAGTGGGCGAGCGCGTGATGCTGGGAATTACGAAGGCTGCCTTGGCCACGGATTCCTTCATGTCCGCCGCCTCCTTCCAGGAGACGACCAAGGTGCTCACCGAGGCCGCGATCAAGGGCAAGGTGGACAGGCTCACGGGCTTAAAGGAAAATGTGATCATCGGAAAGCTGATCCCCGCCGGGACGGGCATGGAGCGCTATCGCAACACGGCGCTTTCCACGGACGGCAATCTCACGGATATCCTGGATTTTGATCTGGATGAGGATCTGGAGGGCGTGTTCCGCGAGGCGGCGGAGGCGGCGAGGGCTGTGAGAGCGTCCAGAGAGAGCGCTGCGGCGGCTGCCGCTGCGGAAGAAGAGGCCTCGGAGGATTCCGCTGAAGAGCCCTCCGGAGAGATGGAGGACCTGTTCGAAGAGCCGGCTGCCGATGGAGCGGAAGCTCCGGAAGAAGCCGGGGCCGAAGCGGCGGAGGCTCCGGAAGGGACCGAAGCCGAAGCATCGGAGCCTTCGGAGGGATCTGAAATCGCAGCTGAAGCAGTAAGCAGCACACAGGAACCGGCAGCTCCTGAAGCTCCGGCTGTTTCGGCAAACGCCGATGAAGACAGCGCGTCCTCTGCGGATGCTTCGCCGGAAACCGGAACCGGCGCCGCAGAAGCCGGCGGATCGGACACTCCTGAGGAGGAAGCGTCCGGGCAGACGGCCGAGGAAAATGCAGAACCGAAAAAGCCGAAGACGCCCGGGAAGGATGATCTCTGGTTCTGAGGAGATCCGCCCGGATAAAATACGCAAAGCTCTGTCCGGCAGCTTTTTCTTGACAGCCGGACGATGAATGGATATAATCCCGTTTTGTATGCAGGAGAGGGCAGGAAGACTGCCCGGCAGCGGCCGGATAGATGAGGCGGCTGCTGGGACGGATCGTTCCCTGCCCGCTCTGAATGATAGAAAGGAGGAAACCGCAATATGCCGACATTCAACCAACTGGTTCGCAAGGGCCGCCAGACCTCAGTGAAGAAGTCCACGGCTCCGGCGCTGCAGAGAGGCTTTAACTCCCTGAAGAAGCGCCCCATCGAGACCAGCGCCCCGCAGAAGAGGGGAGTCTGCACCGCCGTGAAAACGGCCACGCCGAAGAAGCCGAATTCCGCGCTTCGTAAGATCGCCCGTGTCAGGCTGTCCAACGGGATCGAAGTCACAAGCTATATTCCCGGCGAAGGACATAACCTGCAGGAGCACAGCGTGGTGCTGATCAGAGGCGGGCGTGTCAAGGATCTGCCCGGTACCCGTTATCACATCATCCGCGGCACACTGGACACGGCAGGCGTGGCAGACCGCCGTCAGGCCAGGTCCAAATACGGCGCCAAGCGCCCGAAGGCAAAATAAAGCCGCCGAGGTAGCATAGGTATTTTAGCGTAGGCATATTGGGTTTTTACCAATAAACCGCACGTGTTGGGCCATGGAGCAGCCATCGGCCTAAAGTACCTGGGAATTAAGGGAGGCGCTTTCGCGTTTCCGTATTGCTTAAGGAGGGAAGGACCGTGCCTAGAAAAGGACATGTCCCGAAGAGGGATGTTTTGGCTGACCCCATTTATCATGACAAGGTGGTCACCAAGCTGATCAACAATATTATGCTGGACGGCAAGAAGGGCATTGCCCAGAAGATCGTTTACGGCGCCTTCGCGAAGGTGGAGGAAAAGACCGGAAAGCCCGCGCTTGAGGTGTTCCAGGCCTGCATGGGCAATGTAATGCCCGTGCTGGAGGTGAAGGCCAGAAGGATCGGCGGCGCCACCTATCAGGTGCCCATCGAGGTCAGGCCCGACCGCCGTCAGGCCCTGGGCCTTCGCTGGCTCACATTTTTCTCCAGAAAGCGCGGTGAGAAGACCATGGTGGACCGTCTTGCCGGAGAGATCATGGATGCCGCGAACAACACCGGCGCCAGCGTGAAGAGAAAAGAAGAGATGCACAGAATGGCCGATGCGAACAAGGCCTTTGCGCATTACAGATTCTGATCATGGAGGAATTCACCTGCATCGCCCGATGGCGATTCCGGTGAATCCGCATTTGCGCCTGCGGCACAAATTGCAGCTATCCAATCGGAGAACCCGCATCCGCGGCTTCTCCACCGCGCCGGCTGAAGCCGGCGGTGCTGAACGCATGCCGTCGGCATGCAGCACCAGGCTGCCGCATTTACGGTAATAGTAAGGAGGAAAAGTTTTGTCCGGGAGAGAATATCCCTTAGAGAGAACGAGAAATATCGGCATCATGGCGCATATCGATGCCGGGAAAACCACGCTGACGGAGAGGATACTCTACTATACGGGAGTAAACTATAAGATCGGAGACACCCACGAGGGCACTGCGACGATGGACTGGATGCCCCAGGAGATGGAGCGCGGGATCACGATCACCTCCGCAGCCACCACCTGCCACTGGACGGAGCAGGAGTTCAACAAGCCGAAGGAAGGCGCGCTGGAGCACAGGATCAATATCATCGACACCCCCGGCCACGTGGATTTCACCGTGGAGGTGGAAAGATCTCTGCGCGTGCTGGACGGCGCGGTGGGCGTGTTCTGCGCCAAGGGCGGCGTGGAGCCCCAGTCCGAGAATGTCTGGCGCCAGGCGGACACCTATAATGTCCCCAGAATGGCGTTCATCAATAAGATGGACATCATGGGGGCCAATTTCTACGGCGCCGTGGACCAGATCAGGGACAGGCTCGGGAAAAACCCGATCATCCTGCAGCTGCCCATCGGCAAGGAGAATGATTTCAAGGGGATCATCGATCTCTTTGAGATGAAGGCTTATATCTATAATGATGACAAGGGCGAGGACATCAGCATTGTTGACGTGCCCGCGGATATGCAGGAGCAGGCGCAGACCTACCGGGATGAGCTGGTGGAGAAGATCTGCGAGCTGGATGATGACCTGACGCTGCAGTATCTGGAGGGAGAGATCCCCGAGATCGACGCGATGAAGAAGGCCTTAAGACAGGCCACCTGCGACGGCCGGGCGATCCCCGTCTGCTGCGGCTCCGCCTACCGGAACAAGGGCGTGCAGAAGCTTCTGGATGCGATCCTCGAGTATATGCCCGCGCCCACGGATATCCCCGCGATCAAGGGCACGGATCTGGACGGCAATGAGGTGGAGGTCCATTCCTCGGATGAGGAGCCCTTCGCCGCGCTGGCCTTCAAGATCATGGCGGATCCCTTCGTCGGAAAGCTGGCCTATTTCAGGGTCTATTCCGGCACGATGAATTCCGGCTCCTATGTGCTCAATGCCACAAAGGACAAGAAGGAAAGAGTCGGCCGTATCCTGCAGATGCACGCGAATAAGCGGGCGGAGCTGGATAAGGTTTATGCGGGAGACATCGCCGCGGCCGTCGGCTTCAAGGTGACGACCACCGGCGATACGATCTGCGACGAAAAGCACCCGGTGATCCTGGAATCCATGGAATTCCCGGAGCCCGTTATCGAGCTGGCGATCGAGCCCAAGACCAGGGCCAGCCAGGATAAGATGGGAGAGGCTCTCGCCAAGTTGGCGGAGGAGGACCCCACCTTCAGGGCCCACACGGATAAGGAGACCGGCCAGACCATCATCGCCGGAATGGGAGAGCTCCATCTGGAGATCATTGTGGACAGACTCCTTCGGGAGTACAAGGTGGAGGCCAATGTGGGCGCCCCTCA
>CAMOOZ010000165.1 GCA_946621895.1 uncultured Lachnospiraceae bacterium
CCAACCATGAGGATGAAGCGATGCGGAGCAGCGCGGGAATCCGAATGGTTGGAGCATGGCGGGAGCGAAGCGTAGCCATGCGTCGCTTTTTCCATATGTGGTTTGCGACCAAGTGTCATGAGGCAAAGTATGGAAAAAGCGACGCATGGCGAGTTATGAGGTAAAAAATGCTATAATGAGGAGAACGCCATCCATATAGGAAAGAATGAAGGAGAAAATTGTATTATGACCAACACGCAGAAAAGAATCAGACCGAAAATGAAGGCGAGCGCAGCATTTCTGATGGCTCTGCTGATGCTTCTTACGCTGACTTCAACTGTTCAGGCAACGTTTAAGTATGAGCATGACCCGATGCAGAATCCGAATGCAGCAAGGGATATCATTGTGGATGAAAACGCTGTCTACGGTTATTCTCCCAACCCGGATTCCCCACGCCTTGGAGCGTTTGCTTCCCATGACTGGAGCAATGCGGATATCGTTGCAAAAGCAAGGGAAGAACGCATCGAGTATTTGAACAAAGATGCTGAGCTTTACAGTATAATACAGCAAATGACAAATGAGGGGAAAGACACAGAGGCCATTACCCGGGCGGTAAGCAAAAGAAGAAATGAAATTCGCGTCGAATCCTACAGGGATAATCCGGAAGGGCTGATCTCAATGAAAAAAAGCAATCTGGAGGCCTATGGACATGAAGATGGCCCGACGCCGGATGAGTTATACGAAAAATACGGATCCTGGGAAATCGCTTTGGAAAAGGTGCTTACCACCAATCCCGGGATGGACGCCTGCCTTGGGCTGTATGATATCTATTATCCCACTTATCGGATAAATGCCGAACAGCCGTCAGTTCAGATCCCGGAAAGCGGGGAATATGAGGTCAAAACGGGAGACAGCCTGTTTCGGATTGCGGCTCAGGTTTATCGCGATGGCCGGAAATGGCGGGAGCTTTACGAGAAGAACAGGGATCGGATTAAACATCCGGCGTTGATCTACCGGGGGCAGATGCTGAGGTACTGAGCGAACAGCCATTTCCTGAAAAAAGTGGGTTTTTAAGACCGTTTTAAGACCTTTGCAGCCTGCTGCAATAACCCGCAAAAAGCCACCTCAAAACAGCAAAAACCCTCGCAATTCCGTGAATTTCAAAGAATTGCGAGGGTTTTCGTCATCTGCGTAAGACAGGATTCGAACCCACGACCTTCTGGTCCGTAGCCAGACGCTCTATCCAGCTGAGCTACTTACGCACAATCGGAAACCGCGGCAAAACCTCCTGCCGAAGAGTCCGACGATTATTCTACTCAAAAAATTGGCACTTGTCAACGGGGATAAAAACAGGTTATTATGAAACGACAGTAAGGGAGCTGTCAGATATGAGACAAGCTCCTCTTTTTATGGCAGGCGCGGCGAAAGGAAACTTTGCCGCGAACGGCACGCCGCGCCGCCGGGCGAGCAGGGTGCGGCTGCGTCTCCCCTGCGCGATAAACAGGCGCGGAATAAACCGCAGTTGAAAGGAAAGGAGTCTCATGGATAATCTGGTTCAGGTAATCACCGATGTCAATTCAGTTGTCAACGGCGTGGTCTGGGGGATCCCGATGCTTATCCTGATCATCGGGACGGGCGTGCTGATGACCTGCCGCACCGGCTTTTTCCAGCTAAGAAAATTCGGCCATTCCATTTCGGAGACGATCGGCGGCCTGTTCAAAAAGGAAAGCGATGTCAACGACAAGTCGGAAAAGCATTCGATCTCCCAGTTCCAGTCCCTCTGCACCGCGCTTGCGGCCACGATCGGGACGGGCAATATCGCCGGCGTTGCCGCGGCCATTGCGGCGGGGGGGCCGGGAGCCGTGTTCTGGATGTGGCTTTCCGCCTTCTTCGGGATGATGACGAATTTTTCCGAGAATGTGCTCGGGATCTTTTACCGGAGAAAGAATGCCCACGGTGAGTGGTCCGGTGGGGCGATGTATTATCTCAGGGACGGGCTGGGCAGCAAAAAGGGCTGTAAGCAGATCGGCGCGGTGCTTGCGGTGCTCTTTTCGATCTTCGCTGTGCTGGCCTCCTTTGGCATCGGGAATATGAGCCAGATCAATTCCATCGCCGCGAACATGGATGAGGTGTTCGGCATCCCGCGGCTTGCCCCCGGGCTTATCCTGATGGTTGCGGCAGGGCTTGTGGTCGTCGGCGGGATCAAGCGGATCGCCAGCGTCACGGAAAAGCTGGTGCCCTTTATGGCGCTGACCTATGTGGTCCTGGCGCTGATCGTCTTTATCGTGAATATCTCCCAGGTGGGAGAGGTTTTCGTGTCCATCTTCTCCTTTGCCTTTGGCTTCCGGGCGATCGGCGGGGCGGCAGTGGGCATCGCCGTGAGGGAAGCCGTGACCTGGGGCTTAAAGCGCGGGGTCTTTTCCAATGAGGCGGGGCTTGGAAGCTCCGTGATGGTGCACTCCGCCTCCAATGTGAAGGAGCCCGTGGTACAGGGCCTCTGGGGGATCTTTGAGGTCTTCGCGGACACGATCGTGGTCTGCACGCTGACGGCCTTCTCCATTCTTTCCTCCGGCATCGTGAACCTGCAGACCGGCGAGGTGCTCTCCGCGAATGAAAAGACGGCCCTTGTCTCCGAGGCCTTCGGCAAGGTCTTTAATATCGGAAACATCAATCTCGGCGGCATCTTTGTGGCGATCGCGATTTTGCTCTTCGCCTTTTCCACGGTGCTGGGCTGGAGCTTTTACGGCACAAAGGCCTTTGAATATCTCTTCGGGACGAAGGCCACGATCATCTATAAGGTGGTTTTCGTGCTGGTCATTGTGTTCGGCGCCACGATGAGTCTGGATCTGGCCTGGGATATTTCCGACACCTTCAACGGCCTGATGGCGCTGCCCAACCTGATCGGCGTGCTGGCGCTTTCCGGAACGGTGGTGAAGATCACAAAGAATTACTGCGACAGGAAATTTAACGGAAGTGACGCGGAACCGATGCTCTCCGCGTTTCCGGATGTACAAAAAGAACAGGAAGAGAAACTGTAAGAAAACTGAAGCTAATCCTCGGGGGAAGGACTGGAAACGATCCGGTTTCTTCCCCCTTCCTTTGCCCGGTAGAGACGGTCGTCCGCTTCCTTTAACAGCGCGCTTTCCGACAGAAAATCATACCCTTCGGTCAGTCCGAAGGACATGGTCACCTTGATCTCAAAGCTTTCATAGAGGACCACATGCTCCTTCAGGTTTTTCATGATCTGCCTTAACGCCGTCTCGGCGTCCGCCAGTGCGCACTCCTCAAAGACCAGCAGGAATTCCTCCCCGCCGAAGCGGCAGGCATAGCCCGTGCTCCGCATCCGCTCCCGCAGGATCGCGGCCACATCCATCAGCACCTGATCCCCGGCGGCGTGGCCGTAGGTATCGTTTACCCGCTTGAAATAATCGATATCGCCGATGCAGACGCAGAAATCCAGATGGTTTTCCATGGATTCCGCATAGGTCTGATGATATTTCTTTTCCGCGAACCTCCTGTTATAGAGGCCTGTCAGCTGATCTCTTTCGATCAGGCGTTTTAAGGACTTCTGCATATCCGATACGGACACGGACATCGCGCCCAGCTCATCGTTGCGCTTCAGCAGCTGGGGAGAGAGCTCGGTGGAGAGGTTCTCCCGTGACACCTCCCTGACAAAATCCTGAAGGCAGCGGAGCTCCTTTGTCAGATTCCCTGCATAGGAAAGACTCACCCAGAGGGAGAGGATCACGGCTGCCACCGCAATGCAGATCAGCGGGATCGCGGCCATTCCGAAATACTGATCGATCTCCTTCTGCCGCGTGGCCATGCCCAGCATGCCGGTGATCGTGCCGTCCTCCTGACGGATCGGCACATACCAGGTCAGAAAGACCTCTCCGCCGATCTCCGTGTTGGGAAAGAAGGCGCTTAGTCCCTTTCCCTCTACCTCCGAGAGGATCAGCTGATTTGCGCCGGTGCCGATCATGCGCACACCCTGCGGGTCTTTCAGCGTGGTCAGGATCCGGGTGTCCTGATAAAAGAGGGACACCTCTGCGCCGGTCAGCTCCTTTACCCGGTCAAAGGGCGCATAGTCCCCATCGATCCGCGCGTCCCCTTTATAAAAGGTCAGTCCGCCCGCCCCCTGCTTCATCGAAAGCTCCCCGGGGTAGAGCTCGTTATAGTCATCGAGAAAAAGCCCTGCCATGTTTTCCAGCTCCTCCGCGGAGACATGGTTTAAACCGTCCCGATAGGCCGCGATGCCGTATATGCTCGCCGCAAGGCTCAGGATCAGGAGCGGGAGGATCGTCACGGCGATGATCTGGCGGACCAGAGAGCCCTGTTTTCTGGCAGAGGTTTCCAATGTCTGATGATTATTCATGATGACTGTCCTTTTTTTATGACTCATTATATCCTTCCCTACCAACAAAAACAACTGTTATTGTTTACATAATAATCATACTGTGATAAAATACTATGATTCAGTCGGCGAAGGATGTTTTCTTCGTCCGTCCCAAACGGCGTACATGGCTGACGGTTTTGCTGCCGTCAGAAGGCGGAAATGGATTATTCACAGGCAGGCATCATCAGAAAACAGAAAGCGCTGCGCTCCCCGTTGGAGAAGCTGGCCAGAAAGCTGCTGGTCAGTATCGTCACGCTGTGCTTTTTCGGCTTTGTGGCCCTCGGGATCATCGGAACGGCGGCCGGCATCGGCGTGTTTCAGGGGATCCTTGCCACCTCGCCCTCGATTGAAAATATCGATGTGACGCCGGTGGGAATCTCCACCTTCGTCTACGACGCGAAGGGGAACCAGATCGCGAAGCTTGTAGCCACGAATTCCAACCGCATCCCCGTTTCCATGGACATGGTGCCGAGGAATCTGGCGAATGCCTTTGTGGCGATCGAGGACGAGCGTTTTTATGAGCATAACGGCATCGACATCAAGGGGATCTTCCGGGCAGGCTTTATCGCCCTGCAGGAAGGAAACCTTTCCCAGGGCGCTTCCACGATCACCCAGCAGCTTTTGAAGAACTCCGTGTTCGTGGGCTGGACCAGCGAGACGCAGCTGGAGAGCATCAAGCGAAAGATCCAGGAGCAGTACCTTGCGATCCAGCTGGAAGAGGTGATGAGCAAGGATGAGATCCTCTTAAACTATATGAACACGATCAATCTTGGCCAGAACACGCTGGGCGTCCAGGCCGCTTCCCTGCGCTATTTCAATAAATCCGTCCGGGATCTGAACCTGTCGGAATGCGCGGTGATCGCCTCGATCACGCAGAACCCTTCGGCGAACAATCCGATTTCCCACCCGGAGAAGAACGCGAAAAGACGAAAGAGCACATTGGACAAGATGCTCGAGCTGGGCTTTATCACGGAGCAGGAATACGATACGGCCATGGCGGATGATGTCTATTCCCGCATCCAGGTGGTAAACCAGAACACCGGTGACGACACGATCAATTCCTATTTCGTGGACGCGCTGACCGAGGACCTGCTGGAGGATCTCGTGGCCTCCGGCTATACGGACACGCAGGCCTACACCATGCTTTACAGCGGGGGCTTAAAGATCAACGCGACGCAGGATCCGGATATCCAGGGGATCTGCGACGATGTCTTCATGAACGAGGAGAACTATCCGGACGGGACAAGATGGCGTCTGGATTATGCGCTGACCGTTTCCGACAGCGCCGGCGAGCTGCATAATTACAGCGCGGAAATGTTCCAGAAGCATTTTAAGGAGACGAACAGCTCCTTTAACATGCTCTATGCATCCCAGGAGGCCGTAGATGAGGGGATCGCCCAGTTTAAGGCGGATATTCTGAAGGAGGGCGACGAGGTGGTGGCGGAGGATATCTCTGTGACCCCGCAGCCGCAGGTGTCCCTGACGGTCATGGATCAGCATACCGGCGCCGTGGTGGCAATGGAGGGCGGAAGGGGAGCAAAGACCGCTTCCAGGACGCTGAACCGGGCTACCAGCACTTATCGCCAGCCGGGCTCCACCTTTAAGGTCGTCTCCACCTACGCGCCTGCGCTGGATGCAGCGGGCCTTACCCTTGCCACCGTGCAGAACGACGCGCCCTTCTCCTATGCGGGCGGCAAGCCCGTGGCCAACTGGTACGGGAAAAACTCTTACCGTGGGATACAGTCTCTGCGGGACGGGATCCGGGATTCCTTAAATGTGGTCACGGTCAAAACGCTGACCCAGATCACGCCGCAGCTCGGCTATGATTATCTGCAGAAGTTCGGCTTTACGACTTTGGTGGAGGGAGAAACGATCAACGGAAAGTATTTCTCCGACATCCAGCAGTCGTTAGCACTGGGCGGCATCACGAAGGGGGTTTACAATATCGAGCTGAACGCGGCATATGCCTCGATCGCAAACGGGGGCAATTATATTAAACCGAAGCTCTACACCACGGTGGAGGATCATGAGGGAAATATCATCTTGGACAACAGAGAACCCGACAGCTCCCAGGTGATCACGCCCCAGACCGCCTTTCTTTTGACGGACGCAATGCAGGATGTGGTCACTTCCGGCACGGGTACCGCCTGCAACTTTGGCTCCTCGATCCACAATAAGATCGCCATCGCCGGAAAGACCGGAACGACCTCGGATTATAATGATGTCTGGTTCGCGGGCTATACGCCCTACTATACCGCAACCACCTGGGCCGGCTTTGACAATAATGTGAAGCTTTCCTCGAAGGCGGAAAAGAACCTGGCCAAGACGCTCTGGCGCAAGGTGATGGAGGAGATCCATATGGATCTTCCCGCCGCGGAATTTGATATGCCGGACGGGATTGTGACGGGTACCGTCTGCAGAAGGTCAGGGAGAAAGGGGATCTCCGGGCTCTGCGACGGTTATCTGAAATCGGAGTATTTTGCGGAGGGGACGATCCCCACCGATTCCTGCAATGTCCATTATGCCGGGATGATCTGCCAGTATGACGGGGTGCCGGCAGCTGAGCTTTGTCCGTTTAAGGCGTCGGGCGTGCTGGAGCTGACCTCGAATATCGATGCGCAGGTGACGGGAGGCGGCGGGACCGCGGTGTCCGCCTTTGACGCAGAGGGCAATCCGATCCCGATCACGCCGTCAAAACACTGCCATCATGATGAGACCTTCTATGCGGATCCGAATCATGAACTGATCCTGATGGCGGAGCAGCTGGAGATGCAGCAGAGAGCCCAGGCAGCCATGGACGCGGCCCAGGCTGCGCAGGCCGCCGCGCTGGCAGCCCAGCAGGCACAGATCACCGAAGATATGACGGGCGGGTGAAAAAGCAGTGAATTAAAGCAGCTTGATCCTTCCCCGCAGCTCCTCGTTTATCCCATCGATGGCGAGGAGCGCGGTTTCCTTTTGGGCGCTGTTCACATGAAAGATGCAGCGCTTCTTTTTTGCCCGGAAAAAGCCGCCCTCATCCCAGCGGATATAATAGGACACCCGGTTGGCCAGAAGCGCCTTTTCCACGGCGCTCTTTGTTTCCAGATCCCGGACATCGCAGAACTGCACCTCATTATTGACTGCTACATGGGTATATTCGGACTGCTCCAGCATTGCGGACCTCTGATTATACGTTGATATACATTCTCTTATTGATCAGGCTGATGAATTCACGGTTGGTTCTGGTCTTGGAGAAGAGATCAAGCACCTTGTCCACCGCCTCATCACCCTTCATGCCGTTCACGCTCTTACGGATATTGTTGATCGTATCCAGCTCTTCCTTTGCCAGGAGCAGATCCTCTCTTCTCGTAGAGGATTTCGGAATGTCGATGGCCGGGAAGATCCTCTTTTCTGAAAGCTTTCTGTCCAGCACCATTTCCATATTGCCGGTGCCCTTGAATTCCTCGTAGACCACATCATCCATTTTGGAGCCGGTCTCCACCAGGGCCGTGGCCAGAATGGTCAGGCTGCCGCCCTCGCGCATGTTCCTTGCAGCGCCGAAGAAGCGCTTCGGCATATGGAGCGCCGCGGGATCAAGACCGCCGGAAAGGGTCCTGCCGGAGGGCGGAACGGTCAGGTTATAGGCTCTGGTCAGCCTGGTGATGGAATCCAGGAGGATCATCACATCCTGCTTGTGCTCCACCAGGCGCTTGGCCCTTTCGATCACCATTTCGGACACCCGCTTATGGTGCTCGGGCAGCTCGTCGAAGGTGGAGTAGATCACCTCCACATTGGGCCCTTCGATGGCCTCCTTGATGTCCGTCACCTCCTCGGGACGCTCATCGATCAGCAGAATGATCAGATGAACCTCCGGCGAATTGCGCTTGACGGACTTGGCCACCTCTTTTAAAA
>CAMOOZ010000166.1 GCA_946621895.1 uncultured Lachnospiraceae bacterium
CAAGGGCGATGAATCCATCTGTCTGCTTTGCCGCACGATCTGTGAGGTATTTGTGCACTCGCCTGTCTTCCGGATCGGCGGCGATGAATTCGTGGTCGTGCTGGAAAATCATGATTATGAACAGCTCGATTCGCTGAAGGCCGCTTTTAAACGGGATATGGCAGAACTCGGTAAGAAAAAAGAGCCCTGGAGGGCGATCTCCGCGTCAGCGGGCTACGCGCTGTTCGATCCATCCGTGGACACGGATGTGGAGAGCGTCTTCAAACGGGCCGACAAGAATATGTATGAAGAGAAAAAAAGGATGAAGGCAAGAAGGGAGGATGATCATGACTGAAGAAAACACCGCAACCAGAGCCAACCCTGTTTCCCCTGCGCCGCAAAAGCGCTCGCCGATCCCCTATCTGATCATCGGTCTCGCGATCGTGATCTCCACGGGGATCCTGACGCTCGGCCTGCTGCGCTTCAAGCAGGGCTATGACAACACGATCTCCGCCACGGGAAGCGCTTCCGTGGATTTTGAGAGCGACCTTATCGTCTGGCGCGGGAGTTATTCCAGGGAGGCCGCCACCTCGAAGGCCGCCTATGCCCAGATTGAAAAGGATCAGGAGGCTGTGCGGAAATATCTGACGGAAAAGGGTGTGAAGGCTTCGGAGCTGACCTTCTCCTCTGTGTCCTTCTATCAGAAGTACAAGGATAATTATGACTCGGAGGGAAACTATATCGGCAACTCGCCTGATGGCTATTCCCTTTCCCAGGATGTGACGGTGACGAGCTCCGATATCGACACGGTGGAGGAGGTTTCCAGGGATATTTCCTCGCTGCTTGCCAGCGGGATCGAGCTTAATTCCAGCGAGCCGGAGTATTACTGCACGACGCTGGACCAGGTGAAGCTGGACCTGATCCGCTCCGCCACGGAAAACGCGAAGGCCCGCATCGACATTATCGCCGAGGAAACAGGCGCGAAGCTGGGCAGTCTCCAGAATTCCAATCTGGGCGTCTTCCAGATCACCGCGAGGAACACGGGCACATCCAATTATTCCTATGACGGTTATTTCGATACGGAATCCCGTCATAAGACCGCGACGATCACCGTTAACCTAAGATACGGGCTGCAGTGAGCGTTACCCACCCTGATAGTGAAAAGGCTTTCCTGATATTTTGCAGGCTCCGGTGACATTCGGCAGATTTCCGCGGAAAATGATCCTGATCGGGATCCTCATCCTGCTGGGGGTGCTTTATTATGCGCCCTGGCTTAAGCTGGTGGGGGTCCCGTATTATGTTTCCGAGGACACCTTCTCCCATTTCAACCGGATGATGGTGCTGGAAAATGTCTGGAGCGCACCGGTGAATTACCATGCCTTCGCCGGCGACGGCAATTATACGAATCTCTTTTACCCGTGGCTGATGATGTATCCGATGTGGATCTTCGCGCAGCTGACGGGGAGTCTGACGCTTGGCTATAAGCTCTATTATCTCTGTCTCGGGATCCTGACGCTCCTTATCGCCTTTTATTCCATGGAAAAGCTTACAGGCGATGAGACCGCGGCCTTCTGCTTCGCCGTGCTGTACGGCTTTTCGGCCTATCGTTTCGCGGATGTGTTCGTCAGAGGAGCGCTTGGGGAGAGCATTTCGCTGACGGTTTTGCCCCTGATCCTGTGGGGCGCCTGTTCTGTTTTTTTCGGGGACACGCGGCACTGGCGTCCGCTGACGATCGGGATGACGGTGCTGCTCTACGGACATCTGCTCTCCGCCTTTATGGCAGGGCTCATGCTCATGCTTTTGGGGCTTGCTTCCTTATTTTTCAACCGTGACAAGGGCAACGCCGCGGTCCCGCTGATTCGGCGGTTTCTCACGCTTTTTCGAGCTGCTCTCTGGTCCCTCGCGCTTTCGCTGGGCTTCCTTATCCCGATGTTCGAGGCTCTCCACAACAATGTGATCCAGCATCCGGACGCCGGGCCGGTGATGCTTTCAGAGCATGCGGACCCGCTCCACAGCATTCTGCTGAGCAGCCTGCTTAATTCTCCCACCGCTCATCATATCGGCCTGCTGACGCTGCTCGCGGGGCTCTTTGCGGCATTGGCGCTGATCAGGCGGAGCAGGAAGCATAGCGGGGAAGTCCTGCAGCATGGCGATTCCCCCGAAGTCTGCGCCGATACAGGAGCCGGGGCAGCCGATTCTGTTTCCCTGCTTTTCCTTGCTTTCGGAGCCTGCATCCTGGTCTTTACCAGCTCCCTGATGCCCTGGGACTTTTTCGCAAGCCATACGCCGCTGCATATCCTGCAGTTTCCCTGGCGGCTCCACGGCCATTCCACGCTGCTGATCCTCGCAGCCGCCTGCCTTCTGCTTCCCTCTTTTCTGAAGGGAAGGATCCGGCTCCTGCTGCCCGCCGGGATCGTCTGCCTGGCGCTGATCCTGCATTTTGTCTCGATCGTCCGCATCCGCCCTCTGGAAGAGACGCGGATCACAGATGAAGTGCTCTCAACCATGCATTTCTACACAAATACGGATTATGCCCCGAAAGAGGAGGGCATCCACAGAGAGAAATACGGTTATACGATGGACAGCTATTATCTTGACGGGGAGGAATTCTCCCCGGAGGAGCGGATCTCAGAGGATGGCGGGAAGGTGTTCATCCGTTTCCGGCATGAAGAAAAGGAGCAGGCGCTGGATGTGCCGGTCTTCTGGTACACCACGCTGAAGGTCTTTGTGAACGACAGGGAAACGCCCTCCGCTCTTTCCGAACGGGGGACGCCGCTGATCCGGGTCCCGGCGGATCGGGACATCGAGGTCGTGCTCTATCACGAATATACGCCTCTGACCCGTTTCGCCTGGGGGATATCGCTGTGCGCGCTGCTGCTCTTCATCTCCCTGTACATCATTAAGGAGCGCTCCTGATCCCTCCGCAGCCTTTCCGCATGATCACTGACCAGGCCTCATCTCCGGCTGCAGCGTGGCGGAGCTATTTGCTCTGTCTCCCTCCATATTCTTTCCACATGATCACTGACCAGGCCTCATCTCCGGCTGCAGTGTGGCAGAGCTATTTGCTCTGTCTCCCTCCATATTCTTTCCGCGTGAGCACTGACCCGGTATCATCTCATCTCCGGCTGCAGCACAGCGGATCTCTTCTCCGCGCTTCGTGCATCTTTCCGCATGATCGCCAAAGCAAATCTTATCTCCACTCCGCGTGTGACGCTGCAAAAGCCGAAAGCTCCTGGAATTCCGGGAGCTCCATAAGCTTTCTCCATATACGCTCCGCCACGGCCCGCGTGCCTGTTTCGTTATAATGAACCCCATCCTGCCTCAGGGATGACGGGTTTCTGCCGGCTGCCATATCCGAAAGATCCTCCCCTGTGGGCTCGATCTCCAGCTCCTTTAAGGCATCTTCCGCAAGATATTCCCGCAGATTCAGATATCTTTCCCCGTATTCGGCGGCGCAGGCCTCCTCCACCGCTTTATCGCTCTCCCTGTCCCCGCCGGTGGTCGTGATGATCAGATAGCGCTCCTTTCCTTTATCCAGCCTGTTCAGAAGCGCCCTCTGCTGGGCGATCAGCTCGGCGGGAGAATCAAACCCGCCATTTGCCCCCACAAAAATGATATGGAAATGATCCGGGTATTTTCCCTCCGCGGCGGGAATGACCCTTTCCCCGTCAGGGATCCCGATCGCCTCTCCCTCCTCCATACGGGCGAAAAAGAACTGGCCGGCGCTTTTTTCGGATCCCGATGCATCATCATGTGCAGTTTCCTGCTCCGTTGTTTCAAGGGCCTCCGGATCGGCCGCCGGCGAAGATCCGATGCCGACACGCTGATCGGATTCCGATGCGGCGTCCTGCGCGCTTCCCG
>CAMOOZ010000167.1 GCA_946621895.1 uncultured Lachnospiraceae bacterium
AGCGTCTCCACGCTCTCGGCGATCACGGAAAGATTCATCCACTTGGCAAGACCGATGATGTATTCCATGATCAGTCTCGCGTTCGGATCCTGGTCCAGGGAACGGACAAAATCCCTGTCGATCTTGATGATATCCAGCGAGAGCTTTCCCAGCATGTTGAGGGATGAATAGCCGCTGCCGAAATCATCCATCTCGATGATAAAGCCGGATCTGCGCAGCACATCCGTCACCTCGATCAGATGGGTGGGGTTTTCCACATAAGCTGTCTCCGTGATCTCCAGATGGAGCATTTCCGGCGATATCCCATGCTGCTCGACGATATCCGGGATCACCTTCAGAATGTCCATCGCGTAGATATCATTTCTGGAAACATTCACGCTCACAGGCACCACGGGCCGCTTCTCCCTGGCCCACCTGGCGATCAGCTGTGCTGTCCTGTTCCAGACATAAGCATCCAGCTCGCCCACAAAGCCGTTGCGCTCAAACAACGGGATAAACTGATCCGGCGGGATCAGCCCCCGCTGCGGGTGGATCCAGCGGACAAGGCTTTCCGCCCCGATGATCTTCTCCTTATTGATATCGAATTTCGGCTGCAGATAGATCTGGAACTGCTCCTCCCTCAGGGCTTTGCGCATTTCCTCCGTGAGATTCTTTTCGTCCAGCACCTGGGCATGGGTCTTCTCGCTGTAATAAGTGTATTCCAGATCAAAATGATCCTTCGCCACATTCACCGCGGAAAAGGCGCATTCGCACATCTTCCCCACATCCACCTTCGGATCGCTGATCTCATAAATCCCGAACTTTACGCGGATATCCGTGTGCAGCGGATAAGAAGAAAGCAGTCTTTCGGAAAACCGAGAAAGATGCTCCAGATAGGTCGTGCGATTCATCAGAAAGATGAAGCGGTCCGCATAAAGCCTGCAGCCAAGGACCAGATGATCCTCGAACTCCTTCCTCACGACATCAGCAAGATAAGACAGCAGCCGGTCGCCTTCCTTTTCCCCGAAACGGGCATTGATCAGCCCGAAATGCGCCACGTCCATCGCCAGCAGGTCATATTCCTTTTCACTGACCTCCAACCGCTCCATGACCCGCGTATAAAAGGGATTCCGCTTAAACAGCCCCGTCAGATCGTCATAGGCCTCCCTTACCGGACCCTCCTGCGGATAGCTTCTTTTCAGCAGATTATGCAGCCGCAGACGGAAAACATCCTTTCGCACTCCCTTTACCGCGTAATCCAGCGCTCCCAGCTTTAAGGCATTCGCTTCAAAGAGCTTTTCCTTCTGCCCGGTCAGCACAAAGACCGGAAGGGCCGCCAGATCCGGCTCCTTCATCAGCTCTGTCAGCACATCAAAGCCGTCCATCACCGGCATCGCAAGATCCAGCACGATCGCCGAGATATCCTGACGCATATTCAGGATCGAAAAGGCTTCCTTGCCGTCAGCGGCATCGATCAGCTCGTATTCGTCCCCTAACGCCTCATGCACCCAGGCCCGGTCCTGCTCTTCATCGTCCACTACCAGCACAACCTGTTCTTTTTTCATCCAATCACCATGCATCAGCGTGATCCTTCACGCTGATCCCTTTCCATTGACAGGCACCTTCCTTTTCTGACCTGACCATTATACACAAATGCGGCAGCACCCGCCATTCCTTTTCCTGCGGCAGCTGCAGGGCGCAGTTACAGGTTCTGTTCCGATCGATGAACCATGATGTGATCTTCTTATAGAAACGAATTAGGTGCTTACACTTTAATTCGTTTCCCCCGCCGTCCGCGGGCTGCGAAGCAACATGTTTCCGTACCGCGGCCGTGCGATCATATTATGATGGAAGCGTCAAAAAGAGAGAAGGAGATGGAAATCATTCCAGCTTATACCCCATCCCCCAGACCGTGTGGATATGGCTGCCCTCCGCGCCCAGCTTGCTGCGCAGCTTTTTTACATGGGTGTCCACGGTGCGCTCGTCCCCGTAGAAATCATAATCCCACACGGCGGCGAGGATCTTTTCCCGGGAAAGGGCTCTCCCAGGATTTTCCATAAAATATTTCAGCAGTTCAAATTCCTTGAAGGAAAGCTCGATCCGGACGCCGTCCGCCAGCACCTCCCTGGCATCGGGATCCAGCGTGATCCCCCCAAAGGAAAGGGTTTCCACGGACTCCTGCCTGGACTTTCGCAGCATCGCGTTTACCCTGGCCACCAGCACCCGGGGTCTGAAGGGCTTCTCCACATATTCGTCCGCACCGGCGCCAAAGCCCTCCAGCTGATCCCGCTCGGAGGTCCTGGCCGTCAGCAGGATCACGGGCAGCTCCCTGCCTCTTTCGCTTTCCCTGATCTCCTTTAAGACGGAAAGCCCGTCCATTTTCGGCATCATCACATCCAGAATGAATAAAGCGATATCCGGGATCTCGTAAAAGGCATGGATCGCCTCCTCCCCGTCCATCGCTTCGATCACTTCATAGCCGTCTTTTTTCAGGAAATCCCTGATCAGGCGCCGGATCCTTTCCTCATCATCCGCAATTAAGATCTTCATTCCCATGACCGGATCCCCAGCTCCCTTTCCATGCGCCGCACCTCCTGCTCTCTTTCGGAAAGATCGCTTTCCCAGGAGGCATATTTGTTTTTCAGGGCCTCTTCATAATTTAAGATATTGGGATTCGGAGAGGAAAGCGTGAGATAAAAAAGCGCCGCCACCACAAGCAGCAGGATCACATTCAGAAAGATCGAGATCCGCCTCCCGTTGATGGCCCGTTCTTTTTTTTCTTCTCTTCTGATCCTCTCCCTCGGACTCTCCACCGGCTCTCTGAAGGAACCCGTGAAACGGACATAAAGGCTTACCGGGGGCAGGTCCTGCTCGCCGGCATTGACCAGACCCTCTCTTAAGCGGCCTAAAAAGCTGATGCCCGGCGGCGTCCTGAACAGCCTGTCCTTCAGCGCCTTTTCATAGATTTTTCTGGCGGTATCCTGCTTTGAAAGATCAATATGCGCGCTTAAATACGCTGCCTGCTTTTCCTCCTTCGCAGCTGCCTCCGCATCCTCCTTTGTGGCATAAAGATAATGCCCTACCTGTCTTTCCTCATTCATGCAGGCTTATCATTCCTCTTCCACAAACTCTTCATTCACATATCCGCCTTCACCGCCACCCAGATCGATGTAATACCAGCCGTTTTCCACGCTCAGATAGGGATAGACCTCTCCCTTTTTCGCCTTTCCGATGATCTCAGTGCCCTGGGTGGTGGCGCCGCTCCGGATATTCAAGGTGCCTGCCGTGACCCGTATCCTGCCCACCGGTTCCTCCAGGGAAACATCAGGCTCCCCGGCCGTCCCGCCATCCTGTCCTGCGGAGGCCTCCTGATCCGCCGGAGTCTCCGCGCCGGAATCCGCCTGCTGTTCCTCATTCGCAGAAC
>CAMOOZ010000168.1 GCA_946621895.1 uncultured Lachnospiraceae bacterium
CGAATGTGATCCTCTTTTTCGACGAGGCGGACGCGCTTTTCTCCAAGCGCACCGAGGTGAACGATTCCCACGATAAATACGCGAATGCGGAGACGGCGTATCTTCTGCAGAAGATCGAGGAGAACCGGGGGATTTCCCTGCTTGCCACCAACTTTTTCAATAATTTTGACCAGGCCTTTGTCCGCCGCCTGACCTATGCCGTTCATCTGGAGAGTCCGAACGAGGCGGAGCGGCTGGAGCTCTGGACCCATATCCTGCCGCCTGAGACGCCGATGGAGAAGAACATCGATTTCAAATTCCTGGCGGATCAGTTCGAGCTTTCCGGCAGCAATATCAAGGCGATCCTTTACAGCGCGGCCTATATGGCAGGCGCCGAGGGCGGAAAGATCGGACCGAAGCATATCGTCAAGGCAATGAAATATGAATTTGAAAAGCTGGGGCGCATGATCGACGGTTCCCAATTCGGTAAATATGCAGGATTTTTGTATCAGTGATCGTATGTTATACTGACTGTTGCAGGTAAACATTTTGTAAGGAGCGTTGCGATGGAAGAAACCTTTAGAGCGGTGATGATCGACCCGGAGGAGATCGGGGCGTATGAAAGCCTTCTGGCCCCGGAGGTGCTAAAGGAGTTGGAGGAACGCAGCTCCGCGGTCATCCTGGGGATTGAGCAGGGCGAGCTTGCGGTGGGTGTGCTGGCGGGTTTTCTGGAGCAGGACGAGGAGGGAGAGTTTTATTTCCTGCTTTCCTGGCTGTTTATCGCACCGGATTACCGGAACAGGGGGCTTGGCAGCATGCTGTTTGAGGCGCTTGTGACGCTGCTTAAGGACGGGGCGGAGCAGGCGAGGTATATCGTTTGTGCGTTTACGACGGAGGATGAGGAGACGGAGCAGCTCTATACCTTCCTTTCCGAAGAGGGGATGGAGGATCTGGATCCGGACAGCGAGCAGGGAGAGCTGGAGCAGGAGATGATCCTGGTGCTGTGATGCCGGCTCCTGGCCGCTTCAGCTGCGGCAGACCTGCATTCCGGAGAAACGGGGCAGGAAGTGAAAGGCAGGATGTGATTCCGGCTTGACTCAACAGGGAGGAAACAGTCTGTGGGTGAATTATATCAGCAGAAAGAAAAAAAGATCTTTGAAATAAAGGCACCGGTTGAGGAGGAAAACATCCGGCGGACAAAGAGTTTTCCCGTGGCGCCGCCGAAGGCGGAGCAGAAGTCCGTGCCGAAGCAGGTGCCGGTGAAGCTCCCTCCCGCACAGGCGAAGCTCGCCGCCCCCGGCAATGCGCTGATCCAGGTGAAGGCCCCCGCGATGAAGCTGGAAGAGAATGTGGTGAAAAAGGCCGCGACCTTCCGGCTTGCGCAGCGTAAAAAGAATAAGGGAAAGCCACAGGCCGAAGAGAATGGTGCTGCATTAAGGCAGATGGAGCTGATGGCAAACCGGGCTCTTTTGGAGATTAATCCGGAGAAGAAGATCAGCGGATTTTCCATGCACCGCCGGAAAAACATGTATTTCCGGAAGAAGGACTGCAGGGAGCGGGCACAGGAGATCGCAAGAAGTATAAATTATGCTGAACAGTTAAAAGCCAAAAAAACGATGACAAGAAATTCCTTAAGCGTTAATCCCGTTAATTTCGCGGCAGGGCTTAAGCGGATGGTGGACTGCAGCATCAATTTCATGAGCTTTAAGGATGATGAGAATTTTCTAAAGCATTATGACGAGTCCATGAATGAGCTGGGCGACTATGCCGCATACGCGCCCATACTGATGAAAATGGATCAGAAGAAGATTGATAAGCTGAATAAAGCATATCATCACAATCTGCCGAAAATAAGCGTGCTTCGGCAGAAGGCGGCAGCCTATACCTATTGCAGGGAGTGGTATGCGGCGAAGCTTAATCTGATGAGGAATCAGCACTATCTTTATCTGAAGGACACGGACACTGCTGCCCTGAAGCAGGAGGATATACAGGAGAAGGAAAGAACACTCCGGGCTGCCGGAAAGACGGAGCTGGCGGATTATATGAAGGCGGTGCTCCAGATGAAGAAGGCGGAGAGCCTGGGAGCAGTACATACCGAAGATGATCGCATCAAGTGGAGAGGCTGGGGCAATTCCGGCAGGACGGCGCATAAATGGGGAGTTGAGCTGTTCTCCGCAAAGGGCTCCCTTAAATATCCGCCGAAAAAGATCTTTACGGATAAAAAGGAGCTGCAGAAATTCATCCTGGATCTGGATGTCGATACGAAATATATGCTCCTCGCGAAGTTTCAGCTGAAGGAGAAGGATGTCCAGGAGGGAAAAAGCCAGAAGTGGATAATGCTTGAGGCCAAAGATGTGTGGGACACTTTGGTGGAGATCAAGAAAGATCTGATTAAAACGAACGTGAAGCTGAAGACCTTAAAGGGGCGCTACAAGTATAAAAAGAGCGTCTTTAGCTTTGGCGCAAACGCTTCCGTGGGAGCGGTCAGCGCAAAGGGCAATATCGGCGCCGGGCTCTCTTTAGGGAAAGACTTTTACGGAAAGGCGCAGATCGCCGGCTCCGCCTCCGCCACAGCCCTGCAGTCCCGGGTTAAGGTCGGCTTAAACTGGCAGAATTTCGGCATTAATCTGAAGGGCCAGGGCAAGCTCGCGACAGCCTCCGCAGAAGGATTTGCGGGTGCCGGCAAAATGAAATTCAGGGATTATGACGGCAATAAATACGAGGCCACCGGCATCGGCGGAATGGCCACAGCGCAGGCCTCCCTTGTGGAGGCGGAGGCGAGCGGAGGCATCACGATCTTTGGGATAAAGATCGGCGCGTCTCTGGCTTTTCAGGCAGGAGGCGTCGGCGGTACGATCGGCGGCTTTGCGAATGCATCAGGGATCGGCGCGTCCTTCGGCGCTTTGTTCGGTCTGGGCTTCAGGCTGAATATCTCCATCAACTGGTCCGGCTTCCTGAAATGGAGGAAGGACAGAAAGGATAAGAAGAAGTTAAAGGAAAAGCAGCTGGAGGAAATGAAAGCG
>CAMOOZ010000169.1 GCA_946621895.1 uncultured Lachnospiraceae bacterium
CAAAGGGCCTGGCGTTTGCTCCGCTGTTCCCGTAAAAAGGAAGCATAGACATATTAAGAAGATCAAAAATCATTGAAATAAAAATCATCAGAATTAAATTCGTTGAATCTGAAAGGAATGACATCATGAATAATACTGCGAAATTCATGGAGACAGATGGCGGCGTATGCGCGGCGAAGGGCTTCAAAGCGACAGGCGTTGAAGCCGGAATCAAAAATGCGGGCCGCAAGGACATGGCAATGCTTTTCTGCGAAGTGCCCTGTGCGGCAGCGGGGACCTTCACATCGAATGTGGTAAAAGCGGCGCCGGTTCTGTGGGATCGGGAGATCGTCAAAAACACTGCCACGGCAAGAGGGATCGTGATCAATTCCGGGATCGCGAATGCCTGCACCGGCAGGGAGGGCATGGAGATCTGTGAAAAGCTGGCCGAAGCGACCGGAAAGGCGCTGGGCGTAAAGGCGGATGAGATCCTGATCTGTTCCACCGGGGTGATCGGCATGCAGCTTCCCCTGGAAAAAATGTGCGAGGCCCTTCCTGCGCTGGCTGACCGGCTGGACTCTGCCACAGAGGCAGGGAATAAGGCCGCAAGGGCGATCATGACCACGGATACGAAACCAAAGGAGCGATCTTATCGGGTGGCGCTGGGCGGAAAGACCGTGACCATCGGCGCAATGTGCAAGGGCTCCGGAATGATCGCACCGAATATGTGCACGATGCTCTGCTTTATCACGACGGATGCGGATATTGCGAAGGAGCTTCTGCAGAAGGCGCTTTCGGAGGCTGCGGACAGGACCTTCAACATGGTTTCCGTGGACGGAGATACCTCCACCAATGACACGGTTTTGCTCCTGGCCAATGGCGAGGCAAAAAACACTCCTATTACGGAAGAGAATGACGATTATCTCCGCTTTAAGGAAGCGCTCATGGCAATCTGCCGCGGGCTGGCAAGGGAGATCGCCGCGGATGGTGAGGGCGCCACAAAGCTGATCACCGCGTCGGTGGAGGGCGCCGCTTCGGAGGAGGATGCGAAAAGGCTTGCAAAATCCGTGATCTCCTCGAGCCTTGTCAAGGCAGCCATGTACGGCGCGGATGCCAACTGGGGCAGGATCCTCTGCGCGCTGGGTTATGCGGATGCGGTGTTTGATCCGGAAAAAGCCGAGGTGGGGATCGAAAGCGCTGCAGGCAGGCTCATGCTTTACCGGGGAGAGCCGGTGAAGGATATTGATGAGGCGTATGCCACGAAGATCCTGAAGGAAAAGGAGGTCATCCTCCTGGTGCACTGCCATCAGGGGGAGGGAAGCGCTGAGGCCTGGGGGTGCGACCTGACTCATGAATATGTGAATATCAACGCGGATTATCGCTCTTAGGAGCCGGGAAACGATCCGGGAATCTTATCGCGAACGGCATAATAAAGCTGATTTTCACGATAAATTCTCCGGGGTGATCGTAAGCCTTGGATTACGGTTCGGGAATCTGTCGTTCCGGACCCGGATCCGGAGGGAGCAAACACCGGAAAGAGAGCTTTGCCGTTTGCTGTAATGCAGCGCCGGGCGCCGCGGATAAGAGGAGGCAGACAGGAAAATGCGCAAGGATTTACAGGGTGCAACGGAAAAGGCGGAGGTGCTGATCGAGGCGCTTCCCTATATACAGCAGTTTAACCGGAAGATCATCGTGGTGAAATACGGCGGCTCCGCCATGAGCAACGAGGAGCTGCAGAACGGTGTGATCAAGGACATCACACTCCTTAAGCTGGTGGGCTTCAAGCCGATTTTGGTACATGGGGGCGGAAAGGAGATCAGCGCCCTTTTGCAGAAGCTGGGAAAGGAGTCTTCCTTTGTGGGAGGCCTGCGGGTCACGGACGAGGAAACAATGGATGTGGCGGAGATGGTGCTCGGACGGATCGGGAAGCGCCTGGTCACGATGGTGGAGCGCCTGGGTGTAAAGGCCATGGGGATCAGCGGAAAGGACGGGGACCTGCTGCGGGTTCATCAACGCCGGGGAGAAGGCGGCGCGGATATCGGCTATGTGGGAGAGATCGAGCAGGTCAATCCCAAGGTGCTGTTCGATCTGCTGGAAAAGGATTATCTTCCCATCGTCGCTCCGGTGGGTCTGGGAGAGGATTATCACACCTACAATATCAATGCGGACGATGCCGCCTGTGCGATCGCCAAGGCGGTCAGCGCGGAAAAGCTGGCATTCCTGACGGATGTGGAGGGACTGTACCGGGACATGAACGATCCGGAAACCTTTCTTTCCAGAGTCACGGTGAAGGAAGCAAAGGAAATGATGGCAGAGGGCATCATCGGCGGCGGTATGCTGCCCAAGCTGTCCGGCTGCATCTCCGCGATGGAGGGCGGGGTGAACAGGGTCCATATCCTGGACGGAAGGGCCCCCCACAGCCTGCTGCTGGAGATCTTTACCCAGAAGGGCGCAGGGACCATGATCTTACAATGAGCGGAAACAGCATCAGAATGGAGAAGCAATGAATGCACTGATCGGGCGGGCCGAGGAGGTCCTGCTGCATACCTATAACCGTTACCCCATCGTGCTGGAGAAGGGTGAGGGCGTCTATCTTTATGACACGGAAGGAAAGAAATATCTGGATTTTGCCTCCGGCATCGGCGTGTTCGCGCTGGGTTACGGGAACGCGGATTATAACGAAGCGCTGAAGCGCCAGATCGACCGGCTGATCCATACCTCGAATTATTACTACAGCGAGCCCTCCACAGTGGCCGCGGAAATGCTGGTAAAAGCCTCCGGCATGGACAGGGTTTTCTTTACCAACAGCGGCGCTGAGGCTGTTGAGGGGGCGTTGAAGGCTGCCAGGCGATATGCCTTCAACCGGGACGGGAAAGCGGGGCATAAGCTCATCGCCCTGGAGCACTCCTTCCATGGCAGGACCATGGGAGCGCTTTCCGCTACCGGGAAAAAGGCCTACCGGGATCCCTTCGAGCCATTGGTGGGAGAGATCGAATTTGTTCCCGCGGGGGATATGGAAGCGATCAAAGCGATTGCTTCCGGGTCGCCCGTCTGCGGCGTGATCCTGGAGCCGGTGCAGGGAGAAGGCGGAATCTATCCGCTTGGGAGAGAGTATCTGCAGGAGCTGAAGGAATTCTGCGAAGAAAAGGACATTCTGCTGATCTTTGATGAGATACAGTGCGGCATGGGCAGGAGCGGG
>CAMOOZ010000170.1 GCA_946621895.1 uncultured Lachnospiraceae bacterium
GGAAGGCACCTGGGAGGAAAGCCTTGCCTTCATGCAGCAGCTGGCCGAGGAGCAGCAGCAGGCACAGGATCAGCTGATCGGGAATCTTGCAATGTACGGTCCCGAGGGAAGGGAGGAGCTGCAGCAGGTTTCTCCGGAGGCCTCCTACGCGGAGGGGGTGAGGCAGAGCATCACCGGCGTTACGCCGAATATGCCGGCGAAGGGGAAAATCGGCGCTTTGGTATTCCTCGTGGAATTTAAGGACATGACCTTTCCGGAGAAATTCAAAAAGGGAGTTTCCCAGATCTTTTTCGGGAAGGAAAACACAAAATCAAATTTCTATCCCTATGAGAGCCTTTCCGCTTTTTATAGGCGCTCCTCGTATGGGAATCTGAACATTACCGGGAATGTGGTGCGCTATCGCTCGAAGCATCCCCGTTCCTACTATAACAATGCGAAAAAAGATAATTCCATGCTCTATAAGGAAATCTTCGAAGCCTTCAAGGCGCAGCTGGTGAATAAAAACAAGGGCATGAGCGCGGATAAGGCACTGGCGAAGGAGCTGAAAAAATACGACGGCAATGGAGACCATCTGCTGGACGGCGTCTATGTCCTCTATGCGGGGCAAAACGGGAAATGGGGCAGCCAGTGGTGGTCCTACCGCCAGGGCGGGGCAACCTATGATTTCGGCGGCGGCTATAACATGAAGGGACTTGTTTTCATGCATCCGAAAAACAATTCCCTCTGGCGATGCGTGAAAACGGCGATCCATGAGACGGGCCATTCTATGGGGCTGGCCGATCTTTACAGCTATGACCAGACCGGCGTGAATAAGATCAGAACCTACGATATGATGGACAACAACAGCGGGGATCACAATGCCTTCAACAAAATGCTTCTGGGATGGCTGCCGAAGAACAGGGTGGAGGTGGTGACATCGGACAAAACCTGCACCCTCTCCCCCTATACCGGAGGGAAAAACGGCGATGTGAAGCTGATCATGCCGGCCGCGGAATGGGCAAAGAACGGAATCTATTCCCAGTTCATTCTGGCGGAATATTTTAAGAAGGTGGGCAATGATTCCATGCCGAATATAAAGGCAAATCCGGGGCTCAGGCTTTACCGGGTTTTCGCGCGCCTGAACGCGAAAAAGAATTCCTTCAGGGCATCGAATATCAGGGACGCGTATATTCCGCTGATCTCCTGTATGGATAAGGATTTCGATGAGCACAAGGTGGATAAGAACGGATACAGGAATTATGATTCCCTGGAAAACTGCTTCTATGCGAACGGGGATGAATTCGCGCCCTGGACGGTGCCGGGCAGCAGCTTTTATGCGCCGCCCGCGCCGGGAAAAGCAGCCGCCAACAAAGCCTCCACACTGGAGTATACCGGCATTCAGATCAACGGCATAAGCGGCGCGGGAACAAATAAGCTGAGCTTTTCCGTGCGTTTTGCCGAGGCCTCCGCCGACCATGCGCTTAAGGCGGTGGGCAGGTATACCACGGCAAAGAAAAATGCAAAGAGCCTTTATGTCCGTCTGCGCTTTAATCAGGAGGTGAATGTGGCGGATGACGCAAAGGTTCAGCTTTATGATGCCGATTCCGGGAAGAGCCTTTATATCCTGCCAAGAGCCATGATCTCCTCCATCTTCCCGGGCGGTGCCTATATCTATAACCGCAACCTTGTTTATATTTCCCTGACGAGCAAGCTGGTAGGAGGAAAACGGCTGAAGGTGGTCATTCCCGCGGGCGCGCTGGTCACGCCGGAGGGAAACAGCAATACGGGCGCGATCAGCGTGATCTATGACGGCACCTCTTCGGAAAACAGCAGCGAGAGGGAAAGCGGAGATGCGCCTGCCGGCAACGTTGATGCGGAGAACGCTCCCATCGAAAAGGAGGAGGGCGCGTACTCCTTTGATGTGACCCTGGATGAAAAGGAAAACGGCGCGTTAGTCATGTGCGCCGAGACGGAGGACGGAGAAAAAAGCTATACCTTCTATCCTGTCAGCGAGGGTGAGCCCGATCCGGAAAAGGCGGTGGCACTGGCGCTCCCTGAAGGCTTTCAGGCTTATTATCCGGAGGAGGCAGAGATTACGCAGCTTGAGAAAAATCCTTCCGGAGAGGGTTATCTTTTAACCATCGGCGGTCTGTATAAAAAGGATGCCGCGGACGAAGGGACGCCCGGCGGAGATGAGACAGACACGGGCTGGATCACCATCGATTCCTGGGATGAGGAAGGTGATGAGACGTCTGATAATCAGACGGAGAATACCGTAGAAGCAGTTTCCGAAGCCGGAAATAATGAGCTGGATACAGTGGAGAACGCGGACACGGATCAATCCGGAACCTCGGAAGGCACCGCGTCAGAGAGTGAAGAAGAGGTCGAGATTGAGCCGGTTTCCTTCGCGCTGCTTGGTCTGTCCGCCTCGGGCGCGGTAGAAAGCGCCCGGTTTGTGGAGGCCGGGACGGAATTTTCCTCCGGCATTGCGGACGGACAGTTCTGCCTGATCACGCCGGAGACAGCGGACACGCAGAAGCTCTCACTTTATGCCTTTGCTTCCGATGCTGATCCGGAGACAAAGGAGATCAAAGGAGTCCTGACCGGCAAGGCGGCAGAGACATCCGAGACAGACGGCGAGACGGAAGAGGAAGCAGGCTGGGGAGCCATTACGAACCAGAGCTGCAGCCCCACGATCAAAAAGGAGGGCGCTTATCTGGCCGTTTCCCCGGACGGCTATTCCTGGGTCCTGCTGAATGAAAGCCTCACCGCGAAGGACGATCTGACAGACGGCGAATCAGCCGGGATCTTTAAACGGGGGGATTTCTGGTATGTGCTGGCCGACGGAACGATCGGGGAAGAAGCGCAGACCGGAAGCGCAGAGGAGGAAGCGGAGGAATATTCTCTCCTGATCCGGTTTCCGGGGAATGCACCGTTTGCCGATGAAGCGGCAGGGATCAGCGCTGACGGCATGCTTGAGCTGGAGACCCATGCGGACAGCATCGCGTTCGCAAAGGACGGGACGCTGCTTGTCTATGAACAGGACGGCCCCGGCTTCCTTTATGACAGCACGGTGTTCACGGAGGATTTTGACGAGGTCTATGATATCGTGCCCTGTGATGATCTCTATATTCACGCGGCATTCCCCGGCGCCGCGGAGGATGAGGTGCTGGCGGTGTGCGACTCGGATATCTACAGCGCCGAGGATCCGGAGGAGCATGGCGAAGAAGAAGAGGACGGGGAGGAGACCGATCCCGGCGAGCTCTTTATCGAACGCTTAAGCGTCTGGGAAACAGAGGACTTCACCGAATCGGTAAAGCCGCAGATCCTGACCCCGGAGACATGGCAGGCCGCCTGCTGGGATGATGTTGAGATCCCCCTTCAGTGCGATGTGGATATCCCGGTGATCTGGACACTTGTGACGGGACTTCCCGAGGACGCCGGGGAATACAGCTTCTTAAAGCCGGATGAGGAGACGGGGGATACCTTAGTCGGCATGTTCGAGGAGCCCGGAGAATATACCGTTAAGGTCCGCGCGGCAAACGAGGCTGCGCCGACGCTGTATACGGACAAGGAGATCAAAATACAGGTGAAGGCGGAGGCGGATTATGTTTCCGTTTCCGGCATTCCCGCACAGGTGGAGTATACCGGGGCGGCGATCACCTTCCCGGAGGCGAGCCTTGTTTATTACGGGAGCAGGCTGAAGGCCGGACAGGATTATACCGTCAGCTATAAAAACAATAAGGACGCGGGCAAGGCGAAGGATGCCGCCGGGCCTGCCGCGATCTTTAAGCTGAAGGGAAGCTATTCGGGTGAGGTGAAGGTGCCCTTCACGATTTTGCGCGCGGATATCAGCGGAGAGGAATTCCATGCGGCGGATCTGACCCTCACGAAAAAGAGCTCGCCGCAGAAATTAAACCCGGTGCTTACCCGGAACGGGAAGAAGCTTACCTTAAATAAAGACTACACGCTTTCTGAATCCACCGGCGGGACGGCAGTGGGCACCACACCCCTTACGCTTACCGGCAGCGGAAATTACACGGGGAGTATTACGATCAATGTGAAGGTGCAGGAGGGGAAGGCAGCCGCGGCGAAAAATCTGAGCGCGGCCTTAAAGAGCCTGAAGCTGCCGAACCAGACCTATACGGGCAGCGCGCTGACGCCGCTCACGGAAAGGCTGCTTTCCGACTGCGGGATCACCCTTGCAGAGAATACGGATTATCTGCTGACCTGGCAGAATAATGTGAACGCGGGCACCGGGACGGCGCTTTTCACGGGCATCGGCGATTATGCGGGA
>CAMOOZ010000171.1 GCA_946621895.1 uncultured Lachnospiraceae bacterium
CACAGCGAGGGTAATCAGACCCGTCTCGCCGTAATGACCGGAAACGAATCCAATCATCACATAGTCCATCAGCGCCCAGCACAAATAGACGGAAGAATCCACGATGCTGTAGCGTGAGGGGAGCAGGAAATCCCCGAAAGAGAGATGCCAGACAAAGTGAAGCGTATTCCCCTTGCGGAAGTAGTGCCAGCAGCAGACAAGAATACCAAGCCCGTTTCCGATGACAGAGCCCAGGATGATGCCCGTCATTCCAAGGAACCTGGTCAGCACAACGGAGAGGATGATGTTTCCGCCAATCTGAAACCCATAGCAGATATTGTTGCACAGCTCATCTCCATCGCTGTATACCATCTGCTCAAGGTAAAAGATCACGATGGTCAGAAAGGCGTTGATCGGAACGAAGCGGTAATACTGGAGCGCGTTGTTCAGGATCTCTCCCGTGATGCCGTTTGCGCTGAAATAAACGCCCCGGATCAGAAAGATCATGAGCGCAGAGATAAGGCCGATGCCAATGCTGATGATCAGTCCCTGACTATAGATTTCATCCGCTCTTTTTTTCCTCATGGCCCCGACTTCTCTTGTAAAAACAATTCCCACGCCGGTGGAGAGCAGATCACCGAAGAATGTCACAATGCCGGTCAGAGGTGTGATCGCGTTGATGGCCGCAACGCCGGATGGGCCGATGTAATATCCGGCGATGATGCTGTCGCAAAGCAGCATGATGTACATGACCGCCTTTGTGAATGTGCCGGATAAAAACATGGAGCTGAATTTCTGTTCGCAAAAACCTTTTTTCATTTTATTCCCTTTGATAAAGCTCCTTCAGCTTCTCCACAGAGATCAGATATGCCTTATTGCAGAAGTGGCACCGCATTTCGATCTCTTTTCCTTCATTGATCATCTCCTGAAGCTCCTGGCGGCCCACACTGATCAGCGCCCGCTCGATCCTTGCCGGCGAGCAGTCACAGACAAAGGCCGTGGGGCGTTTTTCCAGCAGCTCCGGCTCAAGCCCATCCAACAGGGTATCCATCAGCGTCTCCGGTGTGCCGCCCTTTTCATAAAAATCCGTAACAGACGGCACAAGCTTTAGATTCCGCTCAAGCCCTGCGATCATTTCCTCTTCCGCCTCCGGCATGAGCTGGATCAGGAAGCCCCCCGCCCGGGAGACAACATTTTCCTTTGACAGCAGCACGCCAAGCCCCAGCGCGGTGGGTGTCTGCTCACTCTGGGCATAGTAATAAGCGATGTCCTCCGCAATCTCCCCGGAGATCAGCTCTGTTTCCCCGATATAGGGCTCCTTTAACCCAAGATCACGGATGACCCTTAAGCTTCCCCTTCCTACAGCGCCGCCCACATCCAGCTTGTGATCCGTCTTTCTGGCCGGGAGGATCACCTGCGGGACTTCCGCGTACCCTTTTACTCTTCCCTCCGCATCCGCGGAAACAGTGAGCCCCCGGACCGGGCCGTCGCCGCGCAGCTGAAGCGTGATCAGATCCTCTCCCTTCAGCATGGCGCCCATCATTGCGCCGGCGCTAAGAAGCCTTCCCAGCGCAGCCGTGACGACCGGAGAGGTATTGTGTGCTCTTCTGGCCGTCTCGACCGTTTCCGAAGAAGTAATAAAAAACGCCCTGATCTGCCCGTTTCCGGCGCTTGCTCTAAGCATATAATCCTGCATCTTTATGTGCCCCCCAGCTTTATTCCGCCTTCAGCGTGATCACAAGCTCTTCATCAATATCCGTCATCGCATAGGTTTTCTCATCCGCCAGATAGCCGTCCGGAGCCTTCAGCACATGCACCTCGTATCTTCCCTCCGGCTCTGCAAAGGCCGTCCTCCCGGACTCGTCGGTGGTCCCCATCAGGCAAAGATCATCCCGGCAGAACTGGACCACTGCCCCGGAAACAGGGTTGGACGCCTCATCCCTTACACAGATCCTGTAGGCTTCCGCAGAAGAGGCCTCCGCCTCCGCCTTTTCCGGGAGGCTCCCCGCACCGCTGCCGCAGGCTGTACACAGCATGGAAACAAGGAGGAAAAAAGCAGCGAGCCAGGCGGACGCAAACACCTTGCTCGCATGAGCATATGCGATCATTTGTCGAGCGCCGATCATGCGGATGAAGCGACGCGAAGCGGCATGGGAATCCGAATGATCACAGCATGGCGAGAGTGAAACGCAGCCATGCATGGCTTTTTTCCTCCATGGCCTGTGACGACAGGAAATGACAGAATGTGTGGCAAATGATCGCATTGCTTCTTGCATGGGTTTTTCCTCCGACAGGCATTATACTATGATTTCCGTTTTTTTCCTACTGCACACAGCTGAGGAACCGGATAGAAATAACCTGTCCATTCCTTTTCAAAAAGAACCGCGATATTTGGTTCTTTTGACAAGAGAAATGATCAGATTTATTTCGTGACAGTTCCTCAGGCTCTGCGTATAATATGGGAAACGCATAAAATAACTGTGTTTCCCATAACGCCTCCGGCGAGGATCGCACGGCCGCACAAAGGAATCATACCGCTGACTTAATCAGTGTTTCCTCAGCGCGTCCTTAAACAAACGCACGATAACAGAGGAAAGCATATGCCTAAAAGAATGCTCTGCGCTCTTCTGCTCGTCTCCCTCTTTTGCTTATGCAGCGGCTTTTCCTCCTGCAGAGGGCCGCAGTATACGGCTGATGAGCTGAAGGATATCGCTGCCGAGGGAAAAAAACAGATGCAGGGATGGCTGGATGAGCACATGCCGGGAGCGCAGGTGAACCCCGCCTCCGTAAACCTCGAGATGATCCCCAGCGGGCCCCATTATCTGACGGACTTTGTTTCCGGCGTCTTCACGCATGACG
>CAMOOZ010000172.1 GCA_946621895.1 uncultured Lachnospiraceae bacterium
ACCTCCGGCGAAGAGCCTGACGGGGATTCTCCTGAGCCCCTCTCGCTTGAGATAAACCGGAAACAGGCCATGCTCTCCGAGGAATGCCCTGATCCGGACGCCACCCCCGGGACCACTCCCGTCATGGACGAGATCGAGGCCGTCCAGCAGCTGCTTGGCCGTTACGGTTTTTCCTTTTACGATCTGGCCTCCTGCTCGCCGAAGTCGAAAAAGACAAAAGAAGCCTGCGCGAAAGCCGTATGCGTTCTGCTGCAGGATCAGGAACTCTTCGCGGAAATGCGGCGCCGAACGGCGCTGCCGGCAAAAAAACTGCTGGAAATAACCGGACTTCCCCGAAAAATCCCGGAACGGCATCGAAATTATATCATAGCAGCCGCTGAGATCCTGAACGGCGATTATCCGCTGCTGGCGGAATACATGTCATACATCCGGGAAGCCCTGAAAACATAGAAAAGCGCCGATGGAAGCGCTGATAAAAGCGCTTTGCCCGGCAGATCCGAACCGCGCAGCGACATATTTCCGCGCTGGATCCAAAGCTTTGCCCGGCAAAGCCTGCGATCACGCCGGAGGCTCTGTGGAAATGCCGATGGAAGCACAGTGCCCGGCAGATCCGCGCAGATTACCATGTAACCGAATCCCGTCCTGTGCTATCGGAGAAAAGCAAGCTGTAAAGATTATTTCGTGAAGGATCCTTATATCCGGGAAAGGAAGCATCTTGAAAGCTCTCGTTGTAGAAATACGGAACGGCAAGGCGGCCGCCCTGAGAGAGGACGGCGTGGTCGTGACCGTGAAAAGAAAATGCAGCGTGGGGGACACGATCGATCTCCCCGCGAAGGTGCGCCGTTTCCCCGGCATCCGGGGGATGGCCGCTGCCGCTGCCGTGTTGATCCTGTGTTTCGGGACAGGCGGCTACGGCTATATGACGGCCATGGCCTGCTCCTATGTGTCCGTGGATATGAATCCCTCCCTGGAATTCACGCTGAACCGTCTGGACCGGGTGATCGGCGTGGAGGGGATCAACGAGGACGGCGCGCTGCTCGCAGAGGCGCTGACGGCGGATGGGGTCTCGGGGCTTAGCCTTTCTGAGGCGCTGGACAGGACCACTGCCCTGCTGCCCGAGACAGAGGAAACGGAGGAGGAGAACTGCCTCCTGCTGAATGTGACCTCGGACAGCGATGAACGGGCGGACCGTCTGATCCATGAGGCAAAGCAGTTCTTTCCGAAAGCGGATCAGGAGGAGATCACTGCAGAAGGCGCTGTGGGCTCTGATCCGGAAGACGCCCGGGCGGCCGGGAAAGAAGCTGCGTATGCCGATCCGAAAAAGCCCCATCGGAACCTGAAGCTCATCGTGAATAAGGCTTCCCCTGAGACCAGGCACCGCGCCAGAAAACATGGGATGAGCGCCGGCCGCTTTGAGGAGATCATGGAGATCGAGGGCGGCGCGGAGCGAGCGGAGAAGCGCCTCAAAAACTATCAGGGAATGGATGTCCGGGGGCTTTTGGAAAAATCCGGCGGGATCCCCGCGAGGAAGCCCTCAGAGAAACCCTCGGAGAAAAAAACCGGCGCACCGGAACCGAGGGGATCCGGCGCGGAAAAAAACCGTTCAGGAGGGAACAGTTCAGAGGGAACGGATTCAGAAAAGGACTCTTCCGGAGATGCCGCAGGGCAGGATCAGTCCGGAGGAGCTGACGGGGAGACCCAGCTCGGCGGCGAGGATGCTCCTGCCTGAGGTCTTCGGCAGGGCGCTGGCGAGCAGATAGGACAGCGCGCCGGGCTGGAGCCCCGTGGAATAGGCATTCAGCAAAAAGAACAGCGCACGCTCAGAGAGCAGATCAGCAGCTTTTTCCAGCAGGCCGAAGATCTGCTCTTCCATTTTCCAGATCTCTCCCTTCGGCCCTCTTCCGTAAGAAGGCGGATCCATAATGATCCCCTCGTATTTATTCCCTCTGCGCAGCTCCCTTTCCACAAATTTCATGCAGTCATCCACCAGCCAGCGCACCGGTTTTTCCGCAAGACCGCTGATCTCCGCGTTTTCCCTGGCCCAGGTGACCATGCCCTTGGAGGCATCCAGATGGGCCACCTGCGCTCCGGCTTTCGCGGCCGCAAGGGTGGCGCCGCCCGTGTAAGCAAAAAGATTCAGCACCCGAAGCGGCTTGTCCGGTGCTTCCCGCAGCCTTTCCCCGATGACCTTCCCCAGCCAGTCCCAGTTGGAGGCCTGCTCCGGAAAGAGTCCCGTATGCTTGAAGGAAAAGGGCTTCACCCTGAATTTCAGCGCCTTGTACGAGATTTCCCACTCCGCGGGGAGGTTGAAGATCTCCCACTCGCCGCCGCCGCGGCTGCTGCGGTGATAGACCGCATCCGGCTTCTCCCAGCGGGGATGCATGCGCTTCGTCTTCCAGATCACCTGCGGATCCGGGCGCAGCAGGACATACCCGCCCCACCGCTCGAGCCGCTGCCCGTCGGTGGCGTCCAGCACTTCAAATTGTTTCCATTCCTCAGAAATCCACATACTTCCCTAAATGCCGCGTAAGCGGCAGCCTGGTGCTGCATGCCGGTGGCATGCGTTCGGCACCGCCAGCTTCAGCTGGCGCGGTGATATCTCAGCGGATGCTGCTATACCGACAGGATCAATACAGTTTGGGCCGCCTCAGCGGACCAAATGTGGGTATGAAAAACCGAATATCAATTTGATTTTTCATACTCCCCTCCTATTCCGCGAAGCGGTTCCGGCTGCTCTGTTTCCGTGAGCTGCCAGCCCTCCGTGCCTTCTCCCCTCAGGGCCTTTTTCGCCAGCTTATCCACAAGCTCATTATATTTATCCCCGGAATGACCCCGGACCTTATGAAAGCTCACCTTCAGATCTGCGCTGATCCTGCGGTAATAATCCCTGTAGGCCTTTGTGCCCTGTTTGTTCGCCTTCCATGCGCCGGTGCACCATTTTTCGATGCCTTCATAATCGTAATAAAGCTCCAGCGCAGGGATCTTTTTTTCCATACAGAACTGCATCGCGCGCCAGGCGGCCACCAGCTCTCCCGCCACATTGCGCATGGAGAGCAGCTCCTCATCCTCCCGCCTGCCGCTGCGGATATGGGTTTCCCCCCGAAAAAAAAGGATCACCCCATAGGCGAAGGCCTTTTCCTCCGGGGAAAAGCTGCCGTCCACCCAGGCTCTTGCGCTGTTTTCCTGCAGATTCGATGATTCAGACATCCATGCTCCATGACACTGCGATACAAATCACTTTGGCTCACTGCTTTTTCATTATGGCATAAATCCCCGGGATATGCTACAATGGCCATATGAAATTTTTTCGCGTGAACGATACAACGATCAAATGCATGATCCCGGTCAGCGATCTGGCGGAGCGGGGGATCACGCCCGAGGATATTGTAGGGCAGAAGAAGGAAGCCCTGCAGTTTCTGCATGATGTGATCATGATGGGCGCGAGGGAAGTGGGTATTTCCGAAACGGAGCAGTTTACGACCCTTCAGCTGGCGATCATCAATCAGAATATGCTGGTGATGCTGGCCTCCAAGGGCGACTGCCGCAAGGAGGTGGAGGATTTCTGGAAGGAGCTGAATGCGCAGCTGACCCCCAGGCTTCCCGCGCCGAACAAGGCTGCTCCACGCCCCGGCCTCGTGCCTCAGGGAGCAGGCCTCGTTTTTTCCGTGGATTCGCTTTACGATGCCGTAAAGCTGGCGGAGCTCCTGCCCCTGGGCGCCGGCAGCATGCTCTCCTCTCTCTATAAGGATCCGGTAAAAGGGGGCTTTTATCTTGTGCTCGAACCCTCCGCCGGCTGGGGGGGCGCATTTCCCGCACTATTCTGCCTGACGAGCGAATTCGGACAGCTTAAGGTGACGGAGGCGGCCGGCCTTTCTTTCCTGAAGGAGCAGCTTGTCCCGATCCTGAAGGAAAACGCCCTTTCCTCGCTGCGGGGCACATCAGAGGGGAATGCTGTCCCTTCACCGCAGCATATGCCTGAGCCGGAGGCTGCCTCCCTGCCGCAAAACGCATCCGCAAAAAGCACCGGGTCTGAAGATGCCTGAGAGCAAGGACTGGATGCCCTTAAACTATTTCACCTACGGCAAGCCGTTTACCGGGAGCGTGCGCAATCTGTCCTACCGGATCATCCGGGAGGAAAAGGAGCTTGACGAGGGAAAATACGCCCTGCTTCAGGTCTGCGTCTGGCCCGG
>CAMOOZ010000173.1 GCA_946621895.1 uncultured Lachnospiraceae bacterium
CCGCGGCCGGACATCTTGGCCATCTTGACGCCGCAGGCCGCCATCATCGGCACGAGAACGAGGGAGGTCTTATCCCCCACGCCGCCGGTGGAGTGCTTGTCCGCCTTGATCCCCGGCAGACGGGAAAGCTCCAGCATGTCCCCGCTCTCAGCCATCGCCATCGTGAGCGCAAGGGTCTCCTTTTCCGTCATGCCCCGAAAAAAGATCGCCATCATCATTGCGGAGAGCTGGTAGTCCGGAAGACTGCCGTCCGTGATCCCCCGGACCATATAACGGATCTCCTCCGCCGAAAGCTCTCCCCCCTCCCGTTTTTTCCCGATCAGATCCACCATCCTCATCGATTTTCCTCCTTTCGCGGCCGTGTCATAAAAGATGCCGGGCTCACAAAAGAACCCGGCACCATCTCACCTTATCCCGTCGGAAGCTGCAGCATATCCTGCCTCATTATTCTTTATAGCAAACCACATATCATTTCCCTGTCAAAAGTGATCTTACTGCGCCACGCTCACTTCCCCTGCTGCTGCAGCTTGTTCCACTGCGGCAGCATCCGCTGCAGCGGTGCCCGCTGCAGGCAGCTCAGGCACCGGCACGATCTCCGGCACCTCAGGGATGATCGGGACCATCGTCACCACGCCGGTCTCATCGATCACATAGTTGAGCCCCTCCCCGGGGATCACGGTATTACGCACCATCGCAAGGCTCGCCGGATCAAAGAAGAACATCACGCCGTCCACCTCGACAAAGCCGGACTGCAGCTTCCCGTCCGTTCCGGCGTAATAGAAATTCCCGTCCACATCCGGGATCAGGCCCTTTGCCATCGCGCCGGTGGCCCGGTCAAAGAAGAAGACGTCGTCGCCCAGCGGCAGGATGCCGGTCTGCATCAGACCGTTTTCGTTAAAGTAGTAGGTGTTTTCCGCCACCTGGACAAGCCCCATCGCCGCCTGGCAGGTCAGGGGATCAAAATAGTATGTGCCGGTTTCGTCCGCGTAAAAGCCTCTCACCAGATTCCCCAGGGGATCCGCCAGATATTTTCCCTCCGGCGCGTTGATCCAGCCACGCTGCATCTTATAATTCGCATAGTAGCGCACATTGCCGTCCGCCCTGGGCAGAAGCCCGGCGGGAATGATCACGCCGGAAAGATCCTTGAACTGATAATCCAGATCCACATAGCCGCCGATCCCGGGGACGGTGCCCGTCTCCGAAGACTGCCAGAAGGCCGCAGGACCCGCGTAATCCAGCTGGGCGCCCCACTGCGCCACCCACTTGTCCATCATGATATTGCCGATCTTTTTCTCGAACCAGTTCTTATTGGAATAAATGATCGGATAATAGCCTGCCGCGTCCAGCACCTGATAAAAGGTATAGCACATCATCTGCAGTGTGCCTGTGTCCAGGCCGGACTGGGTCCTGTCCTCCACATCCAGCACCACCGGCATGTTCACGATATAGGGCTCCAGGAGCGAGACCATCAGCGCCGCTTCACCGGCGGCCTCCTCCACGCTCTGCGCATAGGAATAAAGATACACACCGGTCTTCACTCCTGCTGCCTGGGCTGCGCGGATATTATAATCAAAAAAGGGATCAACGCCGTTTTTCGTGCTGCCAAGCTTGATAAAGGCGAAGCTATGCCCGCTGGCTGCCACCTGGTTCCAGTCGATGAGTCCCTGGTATTTGGACACATCGATCCCTTTTGCGATCGCCTGACCCGGACCTGCCGCCGCCATGGCGTTTACCCCGCCGCCAAGCATCATGCAGCCCGCAAGTGCCAGCGCGGCGATCCTCTTCATCATCTTTCTCACCCTGGTTCCTCCGTTAATATCCGATCCACCTTTTCCTTTTCCGCCATGATCGCGGCGTACTTTCCTTCCAGATCCTCATTTTCCCCGTTGCGCAGCGTCTCCACCATGCCGCATACCACATTAAACAGCGGGGTAAGCCCGAGATTGCCCGTGACCCCCTTTAAGGTATGCGCGGCGTCAAAGGCCGCGGTATAATCTCCCGCATCCAGCGCATTGCGGAGATCCGCAAAACCCGTTTCCGCCTGGAAGGTCTCCAGACAGGACACATACAGCTCCTCATCATCGATAAAGCGATCCAGCGTCACCGCCAGATCCACGCCATACGCTTCCAGCTCATCCAGTAATCTGCTCATCCCCCACCCCCTGACCCTTCCGCCGCCCGGACGATTCCGAAGGCATCAGGGCATAATACAGTTCTTTATGATACGATACAGGGCGCCACGTGTCAACGCGGGGGTCAGCCGCCGGCACTGTCTTTCCAGACAATATCCTTCTTTACGATCTTAAATTTCACCGTCCTGCTGCCGCCATAATCATTGATCCCGCGAATGACCACGGAGGCCGTTCCTGCCTTCAGATTGTTCTTCCCGCTGCCCGGGACAACCTCAAAATCCGTGCCGTAACGCAGGGGGGTGCCGGAAAGGGACACCTTCCCCGCAAAGTCCGCCTCCCCGGGCATCACCTCCCGGCCGGTGTATTCCTTCGATGCAAGCGTAAGGACTTTGGCGCTTTTGATGTTTTTTGTCCGGTCGATCACGCGGTAACTGATCTCCACCGGGTCAGATGCATAGTCTCCCTTTCCCGTGATGGAAACGGAGACCGTCCCCGCCGTTTCGTCATAGCGGTAATCTGTCCCCACGGCATAATCGGATCTCGTCAGCGCTTTCCCGTTCAGATCCGTGATCGAGAGGGTCGGATTCCGATAAAAACCCGCCTTGTTCGAAGCGATCCTGTCTTCCGCAAGGATCGTAAGAGCCGAAAGCTTCTGCTTTGTCACGGAAAACGGAGCCGTCCGCTGCCCCTTATACAGGCCCTTAAACCTGACCATGGCGCTGGCCGATGCACCCGCCGCCTTATTTCCGCTGTAGCTTACCGTATAATCCGTTCCTGCCAAAAGCTTCAGATCATCCAGGTAAACGGTGACCTCCGGCGTAACACCGCCCTTCACATACGGGATTTCCGGTTTTTCCCTGCCGTCCACAAGGATCTTCACCGCCTCACTGTTCGTCAGATCCATCCCTTTTAAGATCTTGAAGGTGGCCGTTTTCGATCCCCTGTAATTTCCTCTTCCTTCCAGGATCACCGTGGCCGTGCCGGGCGCGATGTTATTACAGACCTCCTTAACCACATAGTCCGTCCCCTCATCCAGCGTGTTCTTCCCGATCTTTACCATACAGCTTTCCGGGGTGATCGCTTTCCCGGTATAAACAGACGAGGAAGGACTCAGGACGACCTTTGCCCCCGACAGCAGCTGGCCGCTTTCCGCGAAATCCACATAGATTCTTGCGGATCCGCTGATATTCCCATCCTTTGCGGAAACCTCCACAAAGCCGGATTCGCCAATCTTTGCAGGGCTTACCGCAAATTTTCCCGCGGCCAGCGTCTTTCCCGTGCGCTTCAGGATACAGGTGAGCTTCACATTCTGCTTCCGGCCGGTATCCGGAAGGGCAGGCGCGGCGACCAGGATATCCTCCCCGATGACCGCAGGGGTGATCGCAAAGGACACCGTCTGCGGATCGTTTTTATAGCTGCCCCTGAACTTGATCGTGGCGGAGGCATTCTTCCCGACATTCTTATTGTTCTTAAAGGAAACCGTATAATCCGTTCCCTTCACCAGCCTGACGACGCCGTCATAGACATGAATATCGGGCGTAATGGCCTCCCCGGTCCAGGGATATGCGGCATCCACGCCGCCGATCCAGAGCCTTGTTTCCTTAATCACGCCGGACGCTGCATCAATGATCACCGCCGCATCCCGATCCTTCTCATCCGTGCTGATCAGTGCGCTGACGGAAAGCGACCCGGCTAAATCTTCCTCAATCTGTTCAATCGTTTCCTCATCCGCCCCATCGATGATTTCCGCTTTCTGCTGATCATCCGCCACGATGACCTCCGCGGCGGCGCTCAGATCGCCGATCGAAGCGGTCAGTGTGGTTCTGCCCGCCTGAAGCGCCCTGAGCGTACCGTCTGCCGAAACCTCCGCCACCTCCGGATCCGCGATCGTCCATACAATGGTCTTATCCGTCGCATTTTCCGGCGTGATGACGGCAGCAACCAGGCAGGACTCCCCGGGCATCAGGCTGATGGATTCCCTGGGCAGCGTGATCCCGCTGACCGCCACGGGTTCCGCAATCGTATAAACCTCCAGCATCTCCGCGCCTTCCGTGCCATCATCCCGGATGGCGCGTGCCCGCAGCGTTGTCGTTTCCGTGATCTCGATGGGGTTCTCGTATTTTATGCCGTTCGAATCAGGCCGTGTCCCGTCCGTGGTATAACAGATGTCCGCTGCCATCGCTGTCGTAGACAAGGTCACTTTCACTGATCCCGTATAGGTGCCTCCCGGCGGGTCAGCCGTGGGCGCAGCGGGCTTCCCATTGCCGATGACGATGTAGGTTTCCGTCATCGTATCGCTCTGTTCCATGCCATCCATGACGGCGATCGCCCTGAGTACGGTGGTTCCTTCCCGAAGGTCGATCGGTTTGCCGTTATAAGGCCGCTTTGTCACGCCCGGCTCCGTGCCGTCCGTGGTATAGTAGATCGCCGCCCCTGCCGTGTCCGTGGCCAGTGTGACCGCCAGCTTCTTATCACGGTAGGTTCCGCCCTCGGGCATTGCGTAAGGCCTGGCCACCTTCTCCGGATCCCCGTTTTCGATGCGGTATTCGGCAACCAGGATATCGCTTTCCAGTTTCCCCTCTGCCACGGCCTTCGCCTTCAGCGTCAGGGAATTCCCGATCCTGACCGGGGCGCTGTAACGGGTGCTGTCCGGCGTCGGATCCGTTCCATCCAGGGTATAGCAGATCGCTGCTCCCTCCGTGGCGGAGGACAATACGACCTCCACCGGATCCATGTAAGCACCGGCGGGCGGATCCGCCTGGGGCATCGCCGCCTGTTGCGTCCCGGGGTCGGTCTGTCCGCTGCCGCGCACCGTGATCCTTATGGATTTCCAACCAAGGACTGCCGGCTCCTCCTCTCCTTCCTCATCGCGGACGGAAGAGAAGGTCGCCGTCACGAATTCCTCGCCACCTTCCGGGGGTCTTCGCTGCGAGATCCTGAAGATGCCGTCTCCGTTATCCGTATATGTCAAAAGCGGATCCTCATCGTTATCCGCGATTTCCAGTCGCGTCACCGGGTTTGCCACGGCATTTCCGGCCTGATCCCTCACCGTTGTAAGGAAAACCCAGGAGCCTCCCTCCAGATAATCAAATCCAAAGGAGTCCACATCGGAGCAGCCTTCGTCCCCCACGGCCACCCTGTGGTAGCCATCGGCAAAGATCCTCCCCACATTCCGGAAATCAAAACGGAGGTAATCCTCATCTCCCTCCTCGCCCCAGGAGACGATGATGTTCACGCCAGGACAGTCCCCGCTATAGCCCTGTGGCAGCAGGCGGATCAAGTCGCCCGCTTCATTAAAGGCATTGGTTACGGTAAACCCGTTTTTGGAGATCGTCGTCTCCTGACCCTCCGCCAGCGCAATCCGGAGACCCTCACGCATCGCTTCCCCAAGCGCCGCGTCCTCCTGCGGCACGGGAGGCGGCACCTCATCCGGCCATCCGGCAAGCGCCCCGATCATATCCCCCCGGGAAATGATCATCCTGTCCTCCACCGCATCATCGGGCGTCCGAAAGAGCGGGAAACGGAGATAGAGTTTTGTCCGGGAGATTGCCTTTGCGCTTAAGCGCGCCATGCCGCCGGCCTCCTCCTGTGCCCTTGAAGGGAAAACCGGTATGCTAAGGCAGAGCATAAGGCAGATCAGGAAAAGCATTGCCGGCATCAGTTTCTTCATCCATCCGGTGCTGTGGTGTCTGGTATTCATCATCTCCTCCATTCAGAATAAGCGGGATCCCATGAGCTGGAAATCCACAAGTTCACAAATGCTCCAACACGTGTTACTATAGAAATAATTATAGCACAATTGTTCCAATATCGTGAAAAAACTCTGCTGTCGCACGGATGCAGCGGAGAACGAGAGGAATGGAGGTTAAAATGAAAAGATTGATGATTGCCGCGATGATCGCTGCTGCCGCAGTGGGAACGGCCGGATGCGGCGCCCAGAATACACCCGAGCCTGCACAATCCGCCGCCGAACCGGCAGCAGAAGCAGTCGCGGATACTACGGCTGCAGCGGCAGCGGCGGGTGAATACGCATCAGGTACAGAGGCAGCGGAGATGGATGAAGCCGCCCCGGGCGCGGAGGAAGAGGCAGCGCCGGCAGAAACTGATGCCATACAGGAATCCACAGCGGAGAAAGGAATCGGGCTGGAAGGCGTGAATAATGCGAGAGAACTTGGTGGCTATCAGACAGCGGACGGAAAAACCGTGAAGAAAGGGGTTTTTCTTCGCACGGCAGCGCTTGGCGATGCAACGGACGCGGATATTGCACGGCTGAAGGAGGAATATCATCTGGCCACGATCGTTGATTTCCGGATGGCGAGAGAACAGGAGCAGTCGCCGGAATTAACGATCGAAGGCGTGAAAAATGTGCATATTCCCATTATTGATGAAACGGAGATGGCGGAAAAACAGAGCAGCTTAACGCCGGAGGATCTGGAAGGGATCGATGTGACCACGAAAGTGGGACAGCTCAGGGTGGCGATGAAGGCAGGGTTCGTCGGGCCGCAGATGTATGTCGATTTTCTTTCCGGCGATGTGGGAAAGGCGGGTTATGCGAAGTTCTTTCAGGAAATCTTAAGCCTGCCGGAGGGAGGCTCCATCCTCTTCCACTGCTCACAGGGGAAGGACAGGACCGGCTGCGGGGCAATGCTGATCCTCTCCGCACTGGGGGTGGATAAGGAAACGATCATGGAGGATTTCCTTTTGACGAACCAGTTTAATGAAAAGCTGATCGCCGGAGAGCGTCAGATGCTGGCGGAGGAAGGCCTTGAAGGCGAAGAGCTGGAGG
>CAMOOZ010000174.1 GCA_946621895.1 uncultured Lachnospiraceae bacterium
GATGAGGGCACGAAAGCTGAAGCGCCTTAAGGAAACAAACGAAACGATGAAGATCGGCATTATCGACGCTGGCGGAGGGATGCGTGGCATCTATACCGCCGGGATATATGACTACTGCATGGAACATGGGATCCTGTTTGATCTCTGCATCGGGATCTCCGCGGGAAGCGGCAACCAGGCCTGCTTTCTTGCCTCCCAGCCCGGGCGCAATTACCGCTCCTACACGAAATTCGCGTTTCGCAAAGAATACATGGGCTGGGGCCGGTGGCTGAAAACGGGCAGCTTTGTGAATCTGGATTATATCTACAGCACGCTCAGCAATTCGGACGGAGAAGACCCGCTGGACTATCCGGCCTTTGCGGCCTCCCCGATGGACTTTCTCGTTGTTGCGACCGATGCAAACACCGGTGAACCCGTCTATTTCCCGAAATCCGCCATGATGCAGGATGATTATGACATCATCAAGTGCTCCTGCTGCGTGCCGGTATTCAATAAACCCTATCCCTATCAGGGCGGTGAATACCTGGATGGCGGGATCAGCGATCCGATTCCCATAAAAAAAGCCTTCGCGCTTGGCTGCGATAAAATCATCCTGCTCCTTACCAGGCCCAGGGATTTCCGCAGACAGGCAAAAAATGACATCCGCCTTTCCCGTTTTCTAAGCAAAAAATATCCCGCTGCGGCCAAAGCGTTTGCTGAACGCAGCAGGATCTATAATGATGGCCTTACACAGGCGCTCCGATATGAAGCCGAAGGAAAACTCCTCCTTCTGGCACCGGGAGACATTTTCGGCATGAAAACGCTCACCAGGGACAAAGCAAAAATGGATCTGCTCTATCACCTGGGCTTAAAGGACGCCGAAGCCATCCCTGCCTTTATTGAAAGCTCTTCTCGATGACCAGAGAGATCCGATCCTTCAGGATGCCCACGCGCACATCCGTGGCCACATTCGCCACGATGGATTTTTCCAGCTCATCCCAGGCTTCCTGCGTATCCGGTCCGGCATCCTTCCCTTCCTCTACGCTGCCTCTGTAGCGCTGAAGGGACCACACCATCGCGGCCTGCGTCATCGCATAGGAGCTGTCCATTCCCATTTCACCATAGTTCACAGGGCCGACGCCATAATCCATCTGCAGCTGGGCAACCTCCTGATAGTTTTCCAGCCCCGTTTCAAACATCTCCCTGATCTTTCCCATGATCCCCCTGGTGGACTCATTCTTTCCGGTAGAGGAAACAGACATCAGCTCTCTGCGCTTTCCCGCATTCATCGCGGTGGACGCGTCCAGATGGATCCTGCAGCTGTTCAGATCTCCATCGATCCAGAAGGTGGCGCCAAACTCTCCGGCGATCGCCCTGACCATACCCACGGTCTCTTCCGCAAGCAGCATCACATGCATCGCGTTGCGCCTGTCCAGCCCCAGGGAAGTAGTGAATTCCTCTGCGAGCTTCAGAGCATCCTCAAGTCCTCTTCCATCATTGCCAACGGTGATCTCTTTCGTCTTCATATGCGCTCCTTAAAGAAACTTTGGTTTATGGCAGAAGGTGCAGACCCCTCTTCCTCCGTAGGCAACGGTAAAATCACGCATACAGTTGCAGTTTTCTCCGTCGCACCAGGAGCTGACCGTCATAGGATTATTCACAGAACTTTTTACAGAAAGCTCCGTCACATGAAGATCAGGCTTGGGAATCGTACCGACCGCATTCATCTGCGGCTTTTCGGTGCCTGCCTGACCCAGACTTCCGCCGCTTACCTGCCCCAGCTCTTTTTCGCTAATGCTGAACCTTTTCTCACTCATCTTCTTCTCCCTCCCGCATCGGCGCTGCCTGAAAGCATTCCCTGTCTGCGGCAGCCCGGATTGCCCTCAAAAAGTCTCGACACTTCCTTCGTATAAGAGCATCACCTGATGATTATACGATCCACAGCCGAAAACTCCACGGGTTACCGGAGGCGTTTTACCATTGTAAAAATATTCTGATCCCCTCTGCGCTCATAACGGACCTCATCCATGCTCTTTTTCACCATGAATATCCCCAGTCCGCCGATTCCGCGCTCCTCGATGGGAAGCCCGATATCGGGATCCTCCTTCGCCAACGGGTCATAGGCGACTCCGCTGTCTGTGAAGGTAATGGAAATGACCGGATCAGTCGAATTTATATTCAGCTTTTCCATATTGACCCGGTCAGTCATTAAGCTGCCGGCCTGCCCGACCTCCGCTTCGATCAGCGCCTCGCCTTCCCCCTCCGGATACGCGTAGCTGGCGATGTTCACAAATATCTCCTCCGTCGCCACGCTGACCTGCATCTGATTCTTCATGGCGCATTCCTGCTCCTCCAGAATCTCCTCCAGGAACGAAACAACCTCTCTCAGCTTCTCCACCTTTGCGTCCACGGTCATTGTCTTTTTCATCGCATCTAATCCTCAGAAATCTCTCTATGCCTTATTCCTTAACGGTTCTTAAAGACTTCAGCTTAATGGCCAGCATGGTCAAGTCATCAAACTGCGGGGCAGCCCCCACAAACGCATCCACATCCCTTCGCACCGCGGGAAGCAGCTCATTCACCGGCAGCGTATAGCTCTTCTGCAGCACAGCCTCAAGCCGCTCCATGCCGTAGAGCTCGTCCGACGCGTTCGTCGCCTCCGGCACGCCATCCGTATACAGGAAAAGCATATCTCCCGGCGCCATCGTCACGGTAGAGGTGATATAGGGGATCCCCTCCATTGTGGCCACAGGCGGCTTTTTCTTCTTTGCCTTGACCAGTTCAGTCGTCCCGTCGGGATGGATGATCACCGGGTATTCATGCCCGGCATCGCTGAAGTTGACCACCCCTGTGGTAAGATCCACGATCCCCAGCCAGACCGTCACGAAGAGCCCCTCGTCGTTTGCCTCGGCAAGCTGATCGTTCGCGTTGGACAAAACCTTTGCCGGATCATAGCTCTCCAGGCCGCGGTCCTTGATCAGCGTCTTGGAAATCGCCATAAAGAGCGCCGCCGGCACGCCTTTTCCGGACACATCCGCCATCACCAGCGCCAGATGCCTGTCGTCGATCAGGAAGAAATCATAGAAATCGCCGCCCACCTCCTTGGCCGGATCCATTGAAGCGAAGAGGTCAAATTCCGGGCGATCCGGAAAGGGCGGAAAGATCCGCGGCAGCATGGATGCCTGAATCTGCGTGGCCACATTCAGCTCCGCGCCGATCCTTTCCTTTTCCGCCGTGACCTTCGTGATATTGTCGATATACTCCAGGATCTTTTCCTGCATCGTCCGGATATTGTCACAAAGATCCTCCAGCTCATCATGACTGTGAATATCCAGAGCGATCACGCTCTCCTTGGAGTAGCCGCTCTCCTCATCCGTAAAGCGCTTCGATTCTGCGGACAGCGCCTCAATAGGCTTCACCGCCATCCGGCGGATCAGGATCACGCCCAACGCGCACGCCAGAATGGTGATCAGCACACTGTAGATCACCATGCGTGATAAAAACTGGGTCCTGTCCGCCATGACCTTATTCATGTCGATATCCACACCCACTGTGCTGACCGCCTCCCCACGGGAGTCATAGATCGGCTCATAGGCGGAGCAGACCCAGTCATTGTTTACATTCGACACGGCCGGATCGATATGCACATTGGTCGTATACGCCGCAAATTCTTCCGCGTTCGGCTCCACATAGCCTAACGCGAAAAACCCCTCCGCCGTTGCGGAAATAAGATATACACTGACCGGCCCTTCGATAGAATGAATATACAGATATTTGACATTCATATCCTTCAGGAACTGGACATAGGTGGCACTGAGCGCGTTATAGCCATCCAGCATTCCCTTTTTTTCCAGATATGCGCCTATCGGTTCATAGTCCCCCGTTTCATCCGCCTTCTCACGGATCCGGATAAACTCCTCCTCATCCACCAGCTCACGGAGCGCCCGGATGAAATCCCCATCCGTCTGATTCGCCAGGGAAAGCGCAAGTCTTGAAGCATCATCACTGTAATACTGATCCACCTTTCCCCCATGCTCGATACTGCTGGTCACGCAAAGGCAGACCGACAGCACGCTCATCGATATGATGATCAACGCAAACAGCTTAACGGCAAGGCCCCGTCCTCTCTTCATCTTCATTTCTCCTTTAAGCGTTTTTCTCAGGGCTGTCCCCCGGAAGGGCATTAGCGCGGCGTTCCGTCCATTTCCCGATCAGGAAAAACAGCACGGCAAGAATGCTCACGGTGATCAGCACGATCATCAGCCCGCGGTTCATCCCGGCGATCAGCACATAGCTGAAAACAAACGGTCCGATGGACTGCGCCACATTGACCACCAGATTATATATTCCCAGCGCCTGTCCATAACCATAGCGCTGAACAACTCTTAAGTCGGTATAATAACCGGTCTGAAGCGGAAGCCCGAAGCTGTCGGAAACCCCAAGCAGCGATAGCGCGGCGAATAACGCCGGCAGGTTCTTAAACCGGACAACCAGGAAAAAGGCCAGGGCATAGAGCAGTGAGGCAAGCAGAATGCCCTCCTTCTTTCTTCTCTTCCGCGTAAAAAAATCCGTCAGCACACCGCCGAAAAGCATCACGCAAAGCCCGTTCAGCAGGTAGGAATAGCCGATATAGGTCTCGGAAAGGCCGTAATCCGTGCCGATGATCGGATATAAATAGTTCAGGAAATAGTAGCAGATCATGATCGGCGCAACGATCATCAGCATCAGGCTTAAGACCTGCGGATTTAAGACAAACGCAATCGTGCGGAAAAACCCATTCTTTTTCTCTTCCGCCTGCGCGCTCTTTTCCTGCTTTTGCGCATTGAAATACCGGCCTGCCACCAGAAGCATCGAGACGCTTAAGATCGCGGAAATAATAAACACCGCCCGGTAATCCATCCAGTTTACCAGAAAGCCGCCGAACACGACCCCGCAGTTTACCCCGTTTAAGGCCGCCACATTATATTGGGAGAAGCCATTGTCCTTCTTCTCCTCCGGCAGATCACTGATCCGCATCGTGGCAACCAGAAGGATGACTCCCCAGCCGACGCCCAGCACTGCATTGCCCAGAATCAGCATCCCGATATGCGGGATGATCCTTAACACAAAACCGGCGATAAAGAGGATCGAGCTGAAAAAGACTGCCTTTTTTTCGCCCATTTTTTCCACTAGATTTACGCCCACCACGGAAAAGATGGCACCGGTGATCACCTCCGCGGAGATCGGGATCGCCGCCATCACCTCCGGGGCAAGACCGATGGAGACTTCTTCGGAAAGCTGCATCGCATATACGGGCAGGAAAGCCGTGGCAAGATTCGTCAGGAAAAAGACGAGAAAGGACACCATCCGCATGATCTCTGCGGGGATCTCCCTGACCCTGCCCTTCCCCAGCGATTTTTCCAGCTCGATATATTCACTGCGTCCCTTAAAAAAGTGGATCAGCTCAAACACCGTCAGGATCATCACCACCGTGGTGGCCATGACATTAACAAAAGCATCGAAGATCATGGAGTTGATCTCTTTCCGATAGCTCTTCATGTCCTTGCCTACTTCGATGATCCCGATGGCATTTCCCTGATCATCGAAAAGCGGATCATAGGTGAACAGATACTCTCCCTCGCTGGTGCTGCTCTGGAACTTGACGCCCTTCCCGGTCGTCAGGATCTCCTCCTCAAGGGAACCCTCCATCGGCCAGTCATAGGGATAGATCGCTCCTGCCCCCTCTGTCAGGCTGTAAGATATTACCAATGTATTGTCCACAACCTTATAAAGCACGCAGTACAGATCCCGCATGGTCTCGGTTTCGTTAAAAAAGATACTCGTGACCATCTCTCTGACGGCTTCATAGTCCTCTCCCATGAAATCATCCGCGCTGTCAAGCCTGGTAAAGGCATCCGCCGGGAGCTGCGCAGTGACCACCGCGCTGGCGAGCTGCGCCCGTTCAAAGAACGCATTCAAAAGGCTCTCCTGAAATCGCGGGATCATCACCGCGATGATCAGCAGGGAAAGCAGGATCGACCCCGTCACCACGCCAAGGATCATCCTGGCATAAAAAGTCCCCTTCTGCAGGGTGCGAAGGACAAAGATAAGCAGCACTGCCGCAACGATCAGGGCATCCACGAGCACGCCCGCCTTTGCCCCGACAGATAAAATGCACTGCAGCGGCGAAAAGCTGCATGAATACAGATAATCAAACGCATTGCCCTCTGTCCGGATCCTCGCGGAATAATCCGAGACGGCAACAAGTCCATTTTGCGCATTCAGATCGTATGCAATTTCCCTGGAGAAGTAATTGATATCCTCCTCAATCGGTTCTACAGTCCCATCCTCCGGGCGGATCGTCAGGATACATCTTGTCCCGAGGTCCGTCGCGTAAAGCACGCCATCGTGGAAACTCAATTCAGCGGGAATGCTATGCCCTCTGGCCTGCCTGCAGTGGTAAAGCAGCCTGTCCGCGTTTCCGTCCACATATTGCAGGATCCGGCCGTCATAGGTGCTGTAAAAGATCGCGCCCGTGTCCGGATCAAAGGCCGCGCTCCTTGCAAGGCGTCCGGCTCCGGGTAAAGAGAGACTTTCCTCCCTCTCCCCCAGCCTGACGAAGCGGATCCCGCCATCCACCCGGTAGACATAGGCCAATCCGTCCTCAGCGGGAAAAAGACCGATGATATTCGGCCATACGATGCGTTCAGAATAAAGATAGGTGGCCGGTTTTCCGACATACCTGCCATTCCCATCCAATTCGAGGATCCTCTCCCCGGAAAGCCGGATCCCTTCATCTGACATCACATCGTGAAGATAAATATGCCCTTGATAAGGAACCGCGCGCTGAGCCGCTTCAAAGATTCCCGAGGAAGCTTCCTTTTTCCAGAGCAGCCTGTTCTCCGGATCGATCTTCAAAAGCCGTTCCCCTGCCTTATCCAGAACGATCAGATTCCCGGCTTCATCCTTGGCGGCATACACCACCCCTTCAAATTCCAGGCCGCCAAAGGGATTAACGAAAAGATAATCCGCCCCGGACAACGCCAGAATAAGCCCCAGAAAAAAGAGGATCGCGATGCTCAGATAAAATTTTTTGCTGTGAAAAAACCGCGACATCAAACCTTCTTTGTGAAACGTTAAACAGATACCTTTATTTCGAGATCAGATCAAGCTCAAATCTGGGAATCCACTCATGAGGGGCAAGCCTCTGCTTATAGGTCCTGATCCCGGGAACACCCATATCCTCACCCAGGCTGATCCGTTCTATACCGGAAAGAAACCGTTTCCTGCATTCCGCGTACATAAACACCCCCAGGCCCTTATAGCCCCCGATCGTATTCTGAAAATGCAGAATGGACACCTTTCCATGTCTGGAGCCGATGCAGTAGCCCACGGTCCTTCCCTCGATCTCTACCAGAATGCCGAAGCCGCCAAGCTTTGGCAAGAAGGGTACGACTCTCTCGGTGCAATCAATGGGGCAGCCGTGATTGCAGGTCTCGCAGTCCGTTTTCGCGCTCCAGTTTTCCCGGATAAAAGCAGTCAGCTCATTTAAATCCGCCGGGATGAGCTCCCTGACCCGGTGATCATAGTGCTTCAGAAAATAACGGAGATTCTGACCGGATTTTCCGCTGAAGCCATCAAAGCAGCTCCCTTCATACACATAATCATATAAGGCGTCACTCTCCAGCTTCTTCCAGGCCGTGCCCGGGATCGCCTCGTAATAAGGCTGCATCCACTCCCGCATATCCGTGATGCAGATCGGATATCCGAGCCTCGCGTAATCCTTTTTTACCAGCGCAAAGGCTTCTGCGACCGTGGCATATTCGTACCGGCCCACAAACGGCAGCATGGTCATCTGTCCGTTTGTCGCATCCCACCCTAAGAATGCAAGATAGTCTCCAACGATCTTATAGTAAAAGGTCAGCGCCTTTTCCCAGGCGATCATCGCCATATAGCTCATCGGAGAGGACCAGTCCTCATTCATCCGGTCATAAAACGGATCGAAAACCGGTTTGTCCTCCAGATTCACCTTCTGATAGCCGCAGGAAAAAAGTCCCTTTTCCTCTTCCTTCGGCAAAAACAATAATCGGTCTAAATACATCTTCCGCTTTCTGATACAGAAAAGTCAGCTGAAATCATTGATCCGCTGCCTCATAGAAATAACGATTCCTGTTAAGCTCATCCTGATCAACCACATCCTGATAGATCCTCTCATAATATTCCCGCAGCTTTTCCGGCGGGATCTCGCCGCCAACCGGGAAGAGCATCAGTCTGTAATCCACGCTAAACATGCGGACAGAAACAAACCCGTCCCGCATGCCGGCTTTCTCAAACAGCTTCATCCGACCAAGCATGCGCTGCTTCTCCGCGGGATCCTCCTGCCTGAAGGGGTCCTCGATTTCCCCGATCATCGCGGTCTTATCCGAAAAATACTCCGCGAGAAACCTGAACACCCTGAGCGTATAGCCATGCCCTCTGTACTGCGGAAAAATGGAATAATAGTCCACGAGAAGCAATCCCTCCCCGCCGGAATCCAGAGAAAAAAATACATAGCCGATCAGCTTCTCCTGATCCAGGACACCCAGGGTCAGATAGACGCCCTTCTTCTTCAGGTTCATGATCATCGGCCATTTCTTCATCTCAGGTCTCGGAAAATCCCTGGCCATGTATTCCCGATAGATATAGCCCAGCTCTGCGTTATCCAGCTCTTTCAGGCTTAGCCCAAAGGATGATGAAATCATTGATCCGCTGCCTCATAGAAATAAAGATTCCTGCTAAGCTCATCCTGATCAAGCGCATCCAGATAGATTCGCTCATAATATTCCCGCAGCTTTTCCGGAGAGATCTCGCCGCCAAGCGGGCAGAGCATCAGCCTGTAATCCACGCCAAACAAGCGGACAGAAACCAACCCGTCCCGCAAGCCGGCTTTCTCAAAAAACTTCATCCGGCCAAGCATGCGCTGCTTCTCCGCGGGGTCCTCCTGCCTGAAGGGGTCCTCGATTTCCACAAACATCGCGATTTTGTCCGAAAAATACTCCGTGAGAAGCCTGTATACCCGGGCTGTATATCCCCCCCCCCCCCTGTACTGAGGCAGAATGGAATAAAACTGTCCCAGAAGCAGACCCAGCCCGCCGGAATCCTGGTAGAGAAAGGCATAGCCTATAAACTGCTCCTGATCCAGGATGCCCAGCGTCAGGATCACGCCCTTCTTCTTCAGATCCAGAATCATCGGCAGCTCTATCAGCTCATCAGCCGGAAATGTCCCGATCATGTATTCCCTGTAGACACGGCTGACCTCCGCCTCATCCAGCTCTTTCAGGCTTAGCACAAAGGATGATCTCCTTTCCCATCCGGCAGCACTGCCATCCTTTTTGCGAGCCTCTGTCTGCACTGCTTCAGAAGCCCTCTGCGCCCTGCTCACTGTAGAATCTGGACGCTCCGGTATGAAACGGAATGCTGATCCCCTTAACCGCATCGGAAAGCGAAAGCCCGGAAAACTTCGGCTCTCCCTTTGCCAGGGCATCCTGCTCGGCAAAGAGCCCGCCAAGCAGTTCGTAGACGATCTCCTCGGAGAGGCGGTTATCCGCAACAAGCGTCGCTCTGACGGAAACGGTGTCCACCTCCCCGGAAAGACCCTTATAGGTATCCGCCGGGACAAGCGTCTCCGTATAAAAACCATACTGCTCCTGCAGCGCGCTGATATGCGCCTTATCCAGCCCGATCAGATGAACCGCGTTCTTCTCCGCCAGCTCGGACACCGCCTTGGTCGGCGCGCCGGCCACGACAAATGCGGCATCAATGGCTCCCGCCGAAAGCGCCGCGGCCGAATCCCCGAAGGAGGCATTCACCTTCTGGATATCGGAAAAGCTCAGTCCATATGCCGAAAGGATCTGGCGGGCATTGAATTCCACGCCGGAACCGGCATCTCCCACACAGACTCTCAGCCCCTTCAGGTCCTCCACGGAATGCAGATCTTCCCTGCAGGTCACGATCTGTATGGTCTCATCATAAAGACCCGCCACCGCGGAAAACTTATCGAAGCTTCCCTCGGAGAAGAAAAGGTCCGTGCCGGAATAAGCATAGCTCATCACATCATTTTGCACGATGGCAAGCGCGGCACGCTGATCTGCAAGCAGCTGAATATTTGCCTTTGATCCGCCGGTGGAAAGCACTGCCAGCGCGGACAGGGAAAGCTTCGGATTCAGCACAGTGGCCATCGTGGTACCGGCGGAAAAATAAGTCCCCGCCGTGCCTCCGGTGGCAAACACCACCTCTTCCTTTTCCC
>CAMOOZ010000175.1 GCA_946621895.1 uncultured Lachnospiraceae bacterium
CGTGTCCCTGGAAACGCCGATCGGCGAGGAGGAGGATTCCCATCTGGGCGATTTTATCCCGGATGAAAATGTGCCGGTGCCGGCGGATGCCGCAGCCTTTACGCTGCTCAGGGAGCAGCTGGAGGAGGTCTTGAGCACACTGACGGAAAGGGAAAAAAAGGTGCTTACGCTGCGCTTCGGCCTGGAGGACGGAAGAGCCAGGACGCTGGAGGAGGTCGGGCGTGAGTTCAATGTGACCAGGGAGCGGATCAGGCAGATCGAGGCCAAGGCTTTACGGAAACTGAGACATCCCAGCCGCAGCAAGAAGCTGAAGGATTATCTGGATTGAGAAGGGTGCCTCTTTCCCTGCGGCTTAAGGCCTGCGCAGATATGGTGGAAACGGGCAGCGTCGCGGCCGATGTGGGCTGCGATCACGGATGGGTGTCGATCTATCTTGTGCTGACAGGAGTCTGCCCGAAGGTCATAGCGACGGATCTGCGGGAGGGTCCGCTTTCCGCCGCGCGGGAACATATCCGAGACTATGGCCTTATGGGAGAGATTGAAACCCGTCTGTCCGACGGGCTGGGTGCCGTAAAACCCGGTGAAGCCGGAACGGTGATCCTTCTGGGCATGGGGGGGAGACTCATTCTGGACATCCTGGAGAAGGGACAGGAGGTTCTCAGACGGGCAAAGGAGCTGGTGATCCAGCCCCAGTCCGAGATCCCCCTGGTCAGGCGGGTGCTGCGGGGCATGGGCTTTCAGACGCTGTGCGAGGAACTGGTGCTGGAGGACGGGAAATACTATTTTCCGATGAAGCTTGCCTGCAGCGAAGCTCTGTGCACAAGGGACTGGGAGGAAACTCTTCCCAAAGAGGAGACAATTAACGACCGCTATGGTTTCCGCTTCCCTGAACGGGGACATCCGCTGTTTAAAGGCTACCTGCTCAGGGAGAAGCACAGATACGAGGAGATCCTGGAACACATGAAGCAAAGCGGCAGGCAGGGGGAGGATCTCCGGATGAGGGAAATCGGAGAGAAGCTGAAGGAGGTAAAATACCTTGTCGGAGAAGATTAAGATCAGGATAAAGGGGGAGGAAAAAGAGTATCCTTTGGGGACACTTCTGGAACGGATCGCCGACGAAAATCAGGAGGAGTATCAGCATGAAATCGCTGCCGCCATTGTAAACGGCAGCCTGCGCGAACTGATCATCCCGATGGAAAAGGATGCCGAGCTGGAGTTTGTCCGGCTGACGGATGTGATCGGCAGAAGGATCTATGAACGGACCGCGATCATGGTCATGGTCAGGGCGATCCATGAGGTGCTGGAGGATAACGGAAAGTCTCCGGTGGGGTCCGTGGTGGATTTTGCCCTGGGAAACGGCCTTTATGTCCGCTTCGGCAAGCAGCAGGATCTTGAAGAGGCTGCGGAGAAGGTGCAGAAAAAGATGGAGGAGCTGGTGAAAAGGGCGCTCCCCCTGATCAAGATGAGCTATACGATGGACGAAGCCATGGAGATCTTTGCGCTGCAGGGAATGACGGACAAGGAGAGGCTTTTCCGTTTCCGGCGAAATTCCGCCGTAAACCTCTACTATCTGGATGGCTATTTTGATTATTTCTACGGAGCCATGCTGCCGAATACTTCGTATCTGCGGGCTTTTGCGGTGCGTCCCTTTGAGAAGGGTGTGGTGCTGATCCTGCCCTCCGCCGGGGATGCGGACAGCCTGAAGAAGTTCGTCCCCAGGATGAAGCTTTTCCATACGCTGGATCAGGCCAGCAGGTGGAACGGCAATTTCTCCCTGAAGACCGTCGGCGACCTGAACCAGATGATCTGCAGCGGCCGGATGAACGATCTGATCCTGATGCAGGAGGCGGAGCAGGAACGCCGGATCGGGGAGATCCGCGGCATGATCGCGAAGCATAAGGGAGTGAAGTTCGTCCTGATCGCGGGGCCGTCCTCCTCCGGCAAGACCACCTTTTCCCACAGGCTTTCCATCCAGCTGAGGACGCAGGGCCTGATCCCCCATCCCATCGGTCTGGACGATTATTTTGTGAACAGGGATCGCACGCCGAAGGATGAAAACGGCAATTATGACTTCGAGTGCATGGAGGCCATGGATGCGAAGGGCTTTAATGAGGATATGATGAGGCTGCTTGCAGGCGAAGAGGTGCAGATGCCCACCTTCAACTTCAAGCAGGGAAAACGCGAATATCTGGGGAACACCTTAAAGCTCGGTCCTGAGGACATTCTCGTGATCGAGGGGATCCACGGGCTGGATCCCGCGATGACTTACGCCTTGCCGGACGAGAGCAAATACAGGATCTACATCAGCGCCCTGACCACGATCAATGTGGACGAGCATAACCGGATCCCTACCACGGACGCCAGGCTCCTGCGCCGAATGGTCAGGGATCACCGTACCAGGGGCGCCTCCGCGAAGAAGACCTTTTCCATGTGGCCCTCCGTCAGGCGGGGGGAGGAAAAGTACATCTTTCCCTTCCAGGAGGAGGCGGACGCCATGTTCAATTCCACACTGATCTATGAGCTGGCGGTGCTGAAGCAGTATGCGGAGCCGCTGCTCTTCGGCATTGAGAAAACGGAGCCGGAATATCTGGAGGCAAAGCGGCTTCTGAAATTTCTGGAATACTTTCTCGGGGTAAACCCGGAGGTGGTCCCGCAGAATTCGATCTGCAGGGAATTCATCGGCGGCTCCTATTTCCCGGTGTAAGGAAGCTTAAGGCCTGCGGAGCGTTGATGAAAGGCAATGGGGATCCGAATCCGGATTTGAAGAAAAGGGATTTTTCGTGTAAGATAAGAATTGACTGATCTGAGCAGGGCGGGGGATCGCGGCGTTTCGGGAAGCATTCTGCTTTCCGGGATGCGGAGGAAAGTCCGGGCTTCACAGGGCAGGATGCCGGATAACATCCGGTTGAGGCGACTACAAGGACAGTGCAACAGAAAAGGACCGCTGCAACGCAGTAAGGGTGAAGAGGCGGTGTTAGAGCCCACCGTTTCCGCGGCGACGCGGAAAGCCGTGTAAACCCCATCCGAAGCAAGGCCAA
>CAMOOZ010000176.1 GCA_946621895.1 uncultured Lachnospiraceae bacterium
CTGGGACCGAAGGCCTTTGAACAGTGCGCGGGCTTTCTCCGGATCAGAGACGGGGAGGAGCCCCTGGATAATACGGCTGTCCATCCGGAAAGCTACGGGGCGGCAAAAACGATCCTGAAGGTGCTGGGCTTTGCGGAAAATGATCTGAGGCATTCAACGGTAAAGATCAGGCATCCGGATCTTACAGCCCTTGCAAAGGAAACCGGCCTGGGAAAATATACCCTGGAGGATATTCTTTCGGAGCTGGAAAAGCCCGGGCGGGATCCCAGAAAGGAAGCGGCCAGACCTGTCCTGCAGCAGGAAGTACGCGAGCTTTCCGACCTGAAGGAGGGGATGGAGCTGATGGGGACTGTCCGGAATATCACGGACTTTGGCGCATTTGTAGATATCGGCGTCCATCAGGACGGGCTTGTCCATATTTCGGAAATGGCAGAGCGGTTTGTAAAGCATCCGCTGGATGTCGTACAGCTGGGGCAGGTGGTGAAGGTACGGATTCTTTCCGTGGATGAGAAAAAGGGCAGGATCTCCCTGTCGATGAACATGAAAAACTGAGCTTGAGCGCTTTTCATTGACGACATTTGCGGAAAACATCGAAATGGGAAAAAGGTGAAGAGGGTGAGCAGAAGATTTTTTTTACCGATCATATTTGCACTGATCATCGCCATGATCGGCTGTGGCAAAGAGCAGAGGACGGAACGATCCGCTGATGGTTCCCTGGAAAAGCTGATGGCGTCCGGGCAGCTGGTGCTTGGCCTGGATCCGGGGTTTCCTCCCATGGGCTTTAGGGATGAGGCGGGGGAGATCGTGGGCTTCGACATTGATGTGGCCAGGGAATGCTGCAGGCGCCTGGGTGTCAGGCTTGTCTGTCAGCCCATTGACTGGGATGCAAAGGAAGACCTGTTAAACAGCGGGGAGATCGACTGCATCTGGAACGGCATGTCTATTACGCCCGAGCGGGAAAAGAACATGTGCCTTTCCAGGCCGTATATGAAAAACAAGCTGATCTTTCTTGTTCCACAGACAAGCGAAGCCGGAAACTCCCGTGACCTTGCGGGGAAGACGGTCGGGGTACAGACGGGGTCTACCGCCTGTGATATAATAAAAGATTCAGCGCTGTACGGGGAGATTACCGTTGTGGAAAACGACAGCAATATGCTCCTTTTGGATAAACTCCGTGCCGGAGAGCTGGACTCGATTTTGATCGATTCGATTTTTGCCTACTATTCGGTCTTTTCGGGGGAGGATTCCTTTTATGTCCTCTCCGACAGCCTTGGGGAGGAAAAGTACGCGATCGGCTTCCGAAAAGGCGATGAAGCGCTTTGCGACAGGGTGCAGGAGCTGCTGGATGAGATGCGTGCCGATGGGACGCTTGGCAGCATTTCGCATAAATGGTTCGGATATGATATCACGGTAGCAAGATGACGAGCCGGAGCTGCCGCCATGCGGCACAGGAAGGAGACAGACCGGGACGATGGATAACAACGGAAAAAGAAGGAGAGGCGGAAGGATCAACCTGATCATCGATCTGATCATCATGCTGTTTATTCTGGGGGTCATCATTTTTTATTACACTCTGCTGCGTAATGAAACCAGGGCGGGGATCATCAAAAGCGGGCAGATCACGGCAAACGAGACAGCGCATCAGATCGATAAATATCTCACCACCAGTGAGGAAACGATGCAGATGATATGCGCAGCTGTTGATGAAATGATCCGTGCCGGAGCCTCGCAGTCCGAGATCAGGAGGTTTTTGTATGCGCAGACAGCCATTGTCGAGGATGTCAATCCGATCATCACAAACGGGATCTATGGTGTTGTACGGGGGGAATATATGGACGGCTCGGGCTGGGTCCCGGATGCTGATTATGATCCGGTAAAACGGCCCTGGTATGCTTCGGCGCAGGCAAATATCGGGAGTGTGGCTGTTGTGGAGCCCTATCTGGATGCACAGACAAATACCGTCATGATCTCCCTTGCAAAGACCCTTTGTGACGCACGGAGCGTTATCGCCATGGACTATCCCATTACCTATATCCAGGAGGTAGCCAGGAGTATAGCCGACAGCGATGAGGCGCAGATGGAGATCGTGCTGGATGGGAGATACCAGGTGATCGCGCATTCAGACCCGGGCGAAGCGGGAAAGCTCTATGGTTCCGAGAAGGATACCTTTGGCAGCGCGCTGATCCGGACGATCCGGGATTCTGACAGGAACTACAGTGAGATGGATTATGATGGGAAGACATACATCATCTATACACTGTCTGTGGAGAACGACTGGCTCTGCGTCTCCGTCGTGGATGCCACCAGATCTTTCCTCAGGCTTCGTGACACACTTGTTTTCACGATCATCATCATTATCCTTGTGACCGTGTTTTTGAGCTTTATCATGATCTATTCCAGCAAAAAACGGCAGCAGGCCCAGGAGCTTCAGGAGAATCTGAACAAGGTGGAGAAGGTGGCGTTTCAGGATTCCCTGACCGGCGTGCGGAGCAAAGCGGCATTTGATAAACTGTGTGTGGAATTGGACAAGGGGATAATATCCGGAGAGCGTAATATCGCTGTCGTCATGCTGGATGTGAACGATCTCAAATATGTAAACGACAGCTTTGGGCATGAAAAGGGGGATGTATATCTTCGCGGTGCCTGTCGTATCATCTGCAATATCTTCAAGCATTCACCGGTCTTCAGGATCGGCGGTGATGAATTCGTCGCCGTGCTTCAAAACGAGGATTATGAGAACCGGGGAGAGCTGATCTCGCGGCTTAATCAAATGTTTGCGGAATTCTTTGCAAAGACCGATGTGGAGCCCTGGGAACGTTATTCCGTTTCGGCCGGCATAGCAGACTGCACTGACGGCGACACCTCCCTTGAGCAGATTCTCAAGCGGGCGGATGAGAAGATGTATGCGGCAAAGCAGGCTTTCAAAGCTGCTCATGGGAGCTATCGTTAGGGAAGCGCTGATCAAAGCGCTTCGGGATCAACCGGCAAACAGGAGGAAGCAGTTATGGGAACATGGTGAATTGTTATTAAAGAAACGGCAGGAGTATGTCCAGCAGCAGCGGGATAACATGCAGCAGACAGAGAATTTCTTCCTGCAGTATGCACAGATGGATCAGCTCCTCAATAAGGAAGCGGAGGAGAAAATTACGGCGGAAAACCTGCAGGAGCGCATAGAAGCGGAAAAGCAGGCGGGTCTGGCGGAGAAAAAAATACCCGAGCAGCCCCTCACTTCCGGAGAAATAGAAAAGATCCAGGACGAATATGCTGCAATCCATGCCGGCGAAGCGATGAGCAGCAAGGAGCTTAAAAAAGCGAAAAAGGAATATGCAAGGAAGATCAAGCGCGTTGAGAAGGCGGATAAGATCTTTAACAACTTCAGAGCCTACGAATCTAAGATGAAAAAAACGCTCGTAGATAACATCAGGAAGACGGTAGTTTATGATGAGGATCTTTTTGGGCATAGGATTACGGAAGACGAGACTAATGTCAAGGCTGCTATATGGCTGAACACCTTCACGGGGGGATCTGCCGAGGACATGTCTAACACCGTGGATAATCTGCGCGTTTCCAACGATGAAGCCACAAAAGAGCAGGCAGAGAAGAAAGCCCTTGAGATTGAGAAGATGATGAATATCTTCCTGAATTACGATATCAGCAAGCTGCAATACAAAAACAGCGATGATTTTCTGAAAAATGCGACCGAACGCATGATGATAGGTCAATTCGCGTCACAAATGGACGAGCAGTTTGAAAGCTATCGGGATCTTGTCGACCGAGGCGTACTGAAAAAACCCTTCAATCCCCGTCTCATCAACGAAGCGCAAGCCAGAGCCAGGCTGATTAAGGCTTCAATGGAGAGAACCCTGAACAAGCTTATGCTCCTGTCAAGCGAAAAATACGCCTTGAGGGATAGGGATTCGGTCGGGGAGTACAGCGATGATATGCTGCAATTCTTTGCGGGAGCCACCGCGGAACAAGCGGATAGGATCGTTCATGGTGCTTATTTCTATTCGAAGGAATCGGAGAATGAGGATATTGAAAAGGACAGTGTCGGGGATTGACCTGAAATCCGCAGCGCCCATCCCAAAAAACGATTTAATAAAAAAAATGAAGCAGGAAGATTATGGATCGCTGCCGGAGAATATCGACGATGAGCTTTCCTTGATCGCTTTTGA
>CAMOOZ010000177.1 GCA_946621895.1 uncultured Lachnospiraceae bacterium
ATGGGCGTTTATCCTGCCGATATCCCCGGTTCGGTAGATGATCTCCGGCCAGGGCACAAGGGGATTTTGTACAAAATCCTTCGCAGTGCGCTCGGGATCCGCATAATAACCCATCGTCACGCAGGTCCCCCGGATGCAGATCTCGCCCTCATCACCGTCCCCGGCAGGCGTATTGTCCTCCTTTAACAAAAGGATCTCCGTGTTCTGAAAAGGCGCACCGATCGGGATCGGCTCGTCCTCCTCAAGGGGCCTCTCCAGCCGGTAAAAGCAGCTCATGCCCGTCGCTTCCGTCGGGCCATAGAGATTAAAGAAAACGGCATCGGGCACGGCCTCCTTCCACAGCTTGAACTGCTTTTTCGGGAAGACCTCACTGCCGAAGGCGACGGTCCTTAAGGTCAGCGGCCTTTGCTTTTCAAAGGTGCCGAGGGAAGAGATAAAGGTCAGCGCGGAGACGACCCAGCAAAGCGTGTTTACCTGATGTTCATTTAAATAGTCCACGAGCTTAAGGGGCTGTAAAAACAGCTCCTGCGGGACAAGAAAGGTCGTTGCGCCGCGGCAGATCGTGGTCAGAAGCTCCTTTAAGCAGGCGTCAAAATAAAAGGGAGTCTGGCTGGCGAAGATTGTTTCTGAAGAAAAACCGAGGGCATCTCCCAGCGCATCCCCGTAATCCACCACCGAACGGAAGCAGGCAGTCACGCCCTTGGGCTCCCCCGTGGAGCCGGAGGTGAATACCACATAGGCCGGATCCGCGTCCAGGATCTGCGGGCTGATCCTTTCCAGCAGCGCCTCATCCGCGTTCTCTTTTACGGTATCCTCAAACAGCGCCGCGGGGAGAATGCCGCCCTCCTGCCTGGCCTCTTCCTTCAGCTCCCGTGCCGTATTTTCTCCTGCTTTATCGTATATCAGAAAAACCGGCTGCACCCGCCTCAAAATACGCTTCAGCCTCTGCTTCGGCATTTCCTCATCCAGCGGGATATAATAGCAACCCGCCCGCCAGACGCCGAGAAATGCCGCGGCCTCTGCCGGACTCTTTTTCATCAGCACGGCCACAGGCTGCCGGAAAAAGCCCTGCCCGGCGAGAAATGTGCCAAGGCGTTTTGTCAGGCCGTTCAGCTGATCAAAGCTTAACGCATCTCCTTTTCCGTCGCTGAAGGCGGTCTTTTCCGGATAAAGCGATACGGTTTTCTCCAGATCCTGTAATAATCGGTTCATCATGACCCCCCATACGGTCAAACACACAGGGTTTAATCATAGCAATTCGCTGCCCGCTTTGCAACTTATCGGAAACGGATCTGGTGCCTGCACTTTGATTCGTTTCCGTCCGTGCGATCCCCGCCGAAGGCTTTATCGTAAACGCCTTTTCCGAATGCGTCTACGATAATTGCGGCAGCAGCAGGCCGTCGCAGGGTCATCAACGCCGCATCCGGCCATTGCCCTGGCTATCTTTTCGGCGTAAGATCAGCACTCCCGGCAGCTCCGGATACAGGCAAGCGCCAGCGCCTCAAGCACATCCTGAAACTCGTCTTTCCTGTCCTCCGGGATCAATCCCTCGTCATTGGCCAGGGAAAGCTCCGTGCAGCCAAGGACCGCTATCTCCGCGCCCCTGCTTTTCAGATGATCGGAAAGCGCCATCAGCTCATCCCCGGAGAGCGGCTTTCCTGCCTTTGCCCGGCCGTAGATCAGCTCCATGACCAGGCGCTGTGCCTGTGCATCAGGCAGGACGCTTTCGATCCCGTATTCCTTAAAGGTTTCCTGATAGATCCCGCTCCTGACGGCCCCCGAGGTGGCCAGGATCCCGGCGCTTTTTATGCCCTTTTCCTTCAGCAGCGCAGCAGTTTCCCATATCCCATGCAGGATCGGGACGGATACCTGCCGAACAAGCTGCGGATAAAAATAATGCGAGGTCATGCAGGTGATCGCCAGCACCTCCGCCCCGGCCCGGACAAGCGTATTTGCAGAATCCAAAAGAAAGGGGAAGGGATCCTCTCCCCCTTCCCCCAATATGAATGCTGTCCGATCCGGTGTCTGCGGCCTGCTGAAGAGCATAAACTCGATATGCTCCTGATCCTTTGCCGCAGGGGTAAGCCTCGTCAGAAGCTTTGTAAAATAAATCCCTGCCATGGGGCCCATGCCCCCGAGAATTCCCAGTCTTTTCATTGCATTAAGTTGTGGAACCGTTGATGTCATGTCCGCAGCTTTTGTCTGCGGAATACTCCTGTGAACGCGCACGGGCACTATCATAGCAATTATGGCGCCGTTTGGCAATCACCGGGGCGCAATGCCTTTCAGCTTCTCTTTTCCGGTTTTTCCGGCGCATCAAAGCCAGGGATAGAGCTGTCCCGTCACAGATGATATTCCTATTCCTTTCTCATTCCGCTGAAGACCTCCATCCCCCTGTGTCCGGGAAACAGCTTATCGGCAAGCGCGCGGATATGCTTATTCTTTCGGATGATCATCACCTGCGTCTCGGGCGGATAATACAGAAGCGCCTTCTTCAGCGAGTGTCTCAGCATGTAGATCAGGTTTTTTCTGCTGTTCGATCCAAAGGCGCAGTAAAGCACGGGGATCAGCACCCCGGTGGGTGTCCGCCGGATCAGAAAAAGCCCTGCGGCATGATTATCGGAGATCACACAGGACGATATCCTGCTGTCAAACCAGTTTAACGGCAGATAAGCGATATCATCAAGGATTCCCTTATGCCCCTTAAACAGGATCCGCTTGATGGCGGTCCTGTACTGCAGGATGGTCAGCTGCTCTATGCTTTTAATATGCTTAGGCGTTTTTGCCCTGGCAAACTTACTATTCGAGAGCTCGCCAAGGGTCAGCACGATGGTGGCGCTTTCCTTTTTTTCACAGGAAAAACCCACCCGGGTCAGCGCCTCTGTCTCCCTTTCCTCAGGCAGCTCATAGGTGGATTCCCTGATCTCCTCTTCCACCACCGTGTTGTTCCGATAAAAGCTGTTTATGGCATCAAAGCCTTCTTTGCTTCCCGAATTCAGGAAACAGATCCTGCTTCCCTTATCCTCCTCATCATTATCCCCATGCAAAAGCTCCAGGACCATGGCGCCCAATGCATTTCCGTTCTCGTCGGTCAGACCGATCCCGCGGAAGAACAATCTTTTTGTGTCATCTGATAAATCCTCGCCCAGAATCGGGAGAAAGCTTTCCAGATTGTTTTCTGTGATTTCAACCGTTTCCATTACAATACTCTTTCCATGGAGGCCACTATGCTTTTATCCTTATCTTAATGTTATCAATGGAAAATGACAAGGAGTTTTGGATCATCCTTCCGCCTCGCCTGCTCATTCCTTTCTCCACCCATATCTCTGCAGATCCGCTCTGCCATCGGATTTCAATTGCTTATTGGGCAGAATTGCCGGGAATAATCTCATTGATATCCTTCTTCCTTTTCCACAATTATAACGGATTCCCGTGCCGGCTTACAAGCTGTACAGTTTTCTCAGCGCATCAGGGCATTGAGCTGTTGAACGTTCGGCGAAATGCCGTTGATCGGATGATACTTCCGGTATTTTGCCGGTTTAGGAAGTGTATGCTTTCAGGAGGGAGTCGGTAAACATGAATGAAAGAACGCGGGAACTGTTAAAGGCTCTGCAGGAAGAGCCGAAAAACAACGACATGATCGGAGAAAACAGCGGAGGAAAACACGGTAAGAATCAGGGGCATTAACGGATAATCTGCATCACAGCACCGATGTTCTCGGTGACATTCGTGATGGTCTTCAGTCTTTCCATCTCTTCATCCTGCAGTCCGACATCCCAGTTTCGCATGGCACTCAAAAAGGAATTCCAGTCGGTGGATATGCGCATTAAGGTATTGATTTTCCAAAACTCCGGCGAATCAATGTCCCATTCCTCCTGCGGCTTCTTTGCAAGCTCTTCAAGCTTTTCATCATCCAGCGCCAGCATCGCATCGACAATAGGACGGATCACCTCTTTACCCACCCGCTCACGAAACTCAAAGGGCGTATCATCCGTGGGCTCATAGGAAAAGGCATAGCCTAAAAGTTCCCGGTTTATATGCAGTGCATCGAACTTATCAATAATGTTCATGGTGATTCTGTCCGTCACTTCATGAAGCCCCTGTTTTTCTGCCGTCTCTTTTGCTTTTTTAATGGTATCAAGGGCTCTGTCCGCCTCCTGCAAATGGAATTCACGATATTTTTTGCCCCTGGCTATTCTCTCTGGGGGTACCTGCTGCCATTTTTCATAGAATTTCTGCGTTGACATAAGCTCCGGCGTGGGCACCTGCCCTAATGCCTCGTTAAGCCCGTCAATCTCCTCCTGAATATCAAATGTAAGCAGGATCCCGTCAGTTGTGTCAGTCTTTGATATCAGCCACGCAGACAGGCACCGTTCCGCATTCGACATATTCTATCCCATTTTCCTTCAGCTCATCGATCAATGCGTCATAGTAACGCCGATCCGAGAATGGCTGGAGAAATGAAACGAAGATTTTCCCGTTCACCGCCGCGACCTCGATCAAAGGAAATGGTCCGACCGGGGCTTCCGTCCAAAACTCTCTGATGTGACGCCCAAGCTGCGGATATTTCCATCTTCCGACATAGCTGACCATATAGGTTGCCGCATCATAGGTTCCCGCCATAGCCTCCATGGCGATTTTTGCCTTGGAGGAAAAATCCGGGATATCCAAAATCATCTGCGCCATGGAGCCCGCTATCGTCATCCCCCGGATGATCACCTCCTCATCCGCCTGTATGATTGATTTCCCGCGATATGCGGTGCATTGCCTTTCAAGGGGCAGCTTACGAATCTTGTCATCGTAGTGAAAGACTACCCGATTGGTGCAATTATGGAAGGTCTCATTGGCCTTCAGCATGGGCCGGGCGTTGACGACATAATTGCTGATTAGCGGCTCCTCATGCTGCGGATGAATGCGCTCGATCGCCCTCGCGATCAATATAGAAAGCATGATGCCCGGCGTTCCATCGTTAGACCTGACAAAGGGAAGAAAGGATTCCTCCGGGATCATCAGCTTCAGGAGCAGCCCTTTCCCATTCACATGCTCAAGGCCGGAAGCAATCGGCCTGCTGTTCACTTCATAATAGAATTCCCGCTCATTTCTTTTGAGGGAGACGCAGAAGTAAGGATACCTCTGCGCGGTCTTGTCCAGGGCAATCCTGAGCTTCTGAGCGTCAATCCTTTGATCGAGATGCATATGAATGCGAACCGTGTAGCTTCCATGACTGGTCGCATTACCTGTCTCTATTCCGGCAACCTCTGCCGGCTCCTTCCTGCTGTCTGTACGATCATCTCTGTCAGCTTTCGTCTCCCAATATTTTCTGTGCGCCAGTAGTCCAGACATGTTTCTTTGAAGCGTCGCTTCTCTTGTTCTGCGCCATAACGCCTGCAAGCGGGTGAGGAACATACGGCTCTTCCAGGTAAGTAAGTTCTTCGTCAGTCAATTCCAGGTCCACAGCCTTCACTGCACCTTCTATATGGTGAAGCTTAGTCGCGCCTGCCACCGGAGAAGTCACCTTGGTAAGCAGCCATGCCAGTGATACTTCCGTCATGGTCACACCATGTTTCCCGGCAAGCTCTGCCACACGAGCTATGATCACATTATCCTGCTCGGCTGAAGCATCATATTTGAACTTTGCATAAGTATCCTCCACGGCTCTTTTGGTATCCCCCTCACCCGGCTTTCTGGAAAGCCTTCCGCTGGCCAATGCACTGTATGGAGTAAGCGCAATGTTTTCCTCCTCGCAATACGGTACCATCTCGCGCTCTTCTTCACGGAAGATCAGATTATAATGTCCCTGGATGGAAACAAACTTCGCAAAGCCTTCTTTTTCCGCCAGCGCATTCGCCTTTGCGATCTGCCATGCAAAACAGTTTGAGATGCCGATATACCTTGCCTTGCCTGCTTTCACGATACGGTTCAGACCATCCATAATGTCATAAATATCCGTATTCCAATCCCACATGTGATAGATATACAGATCCACATAGTCCATTCCAAGATTTTGAAGGCTTGTGTTTATCATGTTTTCTATATGCTGCTGACCGGTGATCCCTTTTTCAATTTCTTCCGGTGTTCTCGGAAGAAATTTTGTTGCGACAACTACATCCTCGCGCTTTGCAAAATCTCTAAGCGCGCGTCCTACATACTGCTCACTTGTCCCGCTCTGGTATGCTATCGCTGTATCATAGAAATTCACTCCCAGGTCAAGACCTCTTTTTATGATCTCCCTCGAATGTTCTTCATCGATCGTCCAGCTGTGCTGCCCTCTTGCCGCATCGCCGAATCCCATACAGCCCATGCATATGCGTGACACATTAAGATCTGAATTTCCAAGCTTTGTATATTTCATCCTTCCTCCTGCCTGTTTGATCATGGATGCGTTTCGCCGGATATCTTCTCATGTACTCCATCGTGATCAGAATTATCATCAAACTGCTTTTTCTCTATGCCTTACAGAACACGGTCAAGCCACTCTCTGATCATCGTTTCATCCGGCCGGTTGATCTGCGTGCCCTTTTCCCACTTCACATTGCCCTTTACATTCTTGTGGAGTGCTTCGTCGCTTCTTCCTACACCGCCTGCTCCGGATGTGCAGAAGGGAATGATGGTCTTTCCGCTGAGATCATAGCTTTCCAGGAATGTCTCAATGATCCTCGGCGCCACTCCCCACCAGATAGGAAATCCAACGATCACCTTATCATAGGAAGCCATGTCTGATACCGTCCCCG